>NZ_CP157942.1:1500000-1711820 GCF_040207875.1 Wolbachia endosymbiont of Armadillidium arcangelii | reverse complement strand
TCTATTTTATCTACTTTTTTATATATTAAAGCATAGTAGTAGTAATAGTTCTATCAATAAATTGTTATTAACTTAAAATTTAGTAAAAATTAGTGTTACTTAACTTGTGGATAAATATGTTAATAACTTCTATATGCTATTGATTTTACCTTATGATTTATGTGCATAAGTAAGATGTTTAGAATGTTAGTAATTTTCTTTTATGGAAAAACTCTACTGTCATGTATTGTTATAAAATTATGTATATGCTATTAAAAAAGTTGTTGATCAATTGTTGGTATTTGATATCAACAATTAATTCACAAGTTAATTTGACATTATTCACATGCTTATTAAACATTTAATAACAGTTTTCTTGATAGATCTGATCTAAAGACATTTTCACCATTAAAGGGAATAAATTGAATAAGAAAAGAACCTTAGTAGAAAAAATAGCATACAGAATTTTTCTCTTCCTCTTCAATAAAACTTCTGTGTTAAAAAAGTGTGCATCTGATGCATTAATGAATGATCTGTCAGATCCTAGTATATTCAATAGTCTATTAAAATTCCGTGATTGTAGTATAATGGACATAATGACTTCACGTACTGAGATATGCGCAGTAGACATTGAGTCAAGCAAACATGAGGTAATAAAGAAGGTGAAAAGTACTTACCACACTAAGATACCAGCTTATAGGAATAACTTTGATAACGTAATAGGTTTTTTTTATGTAAAAGATGTTATTTTCGATAAGAATAAAAATTTTAATCTGAGAAATATTATACAAAGTGTAATATTTGTCCCATCCTCGATGAAAACAACAAATCTTTTTGTTAGGATGAAATCTTCCAAATCATATCTAGCTATTGTGTTGGATGAATATGGTGGAACTGATGGTTTAATTTCAATGACTGATCTTATAGAAGAATTAATACCAAACATTGATAACGGGAATGAGGTAAATTCAGAATACACCATTACTGAATTATCTCAAAGTAAGTTTGAAGTGTCGGCAAGGGCCCTTATAAAAGATATAGAGGAAAATCTAAAAATAGAGTTGCGTGACTCTGAAGAGGATTATGCTACACTTAGTGGTTTGATTCTTTCAATTGCTGGTAAGGTACCTTCTGTAAATGAAGTCATAAAGTATAAAAATGGTATAAAGTTTATCATCAAGGATGCAAATGAACGATGCATTAACAAAATAATAATAGACTTAAGTGATTACAAAAATTAAATTTAATATTTTTTGGTGAAAGGTACTTTACCTTGGAAGGGGGAGATTACAGTAGCCAGATGTGCAACTTAAGTAGGGAGAAACCATAGGTGTCAAGTTAAGAGAATACACCCAATATAGCAACCATTTAGTATCCGTTCAGGGGAGTGGTTCAAGAAACGATAGATAGAAGATTGTGAAAAGGTTTTAGCCCCCATAAGTGTTGAAAGTATCAAAAATGGCGTGATATAAGGTGATCAACGGCATGCAAGTTACCTCCTGATAGTAAAACAATTGAACGTAAAAAAGAGTCATTAAGATCTAATGTAAACTGTAATAGTGCTATCTTAAATCCGTCTAAGTTGTTTCTTATTTTATAAACAAGAAATAATAAAGCTGTAATAATAATCATATAAATATACACTTTCATTCCATTCATGTCATGGGGGAGTGTTAAATAAACTGTGTCAAACCGAATTTTTAGTTCAACTCAATTCTTAACCTACCAGGAAAAAAGATATCAAGTTGAGACATAGTTAAAGCCCAATTAGACAGAGCCATTCCATTTTTGTTCTACTTTCTTTATAGCACAATATACTTGTTTATACAAGGCATTTGTGTTGGTAAATGAACCTTTGGTCTTGGTAAATTTTCTGATCTGCCTATGTAGCCCTTCAATAGGATTAGTGGTATAAATTAGCTTCCTAACGGAACCAGAATATTTAAAATAACTGGATAAATTTTCCCAATTATTTTGCCAAAACTAAAGGATACTTTTCGCCCCATTTTTCCTCTATAGCTAACTGAGGAAAGGTTTCCCAAAAGAGATAAAAAGGTATAATATGGAATTGAATAATAATAAAAGTAGAAGGATGCCAAAACCATATAGTGAAGATCTCAGAGGACACGTTTTGAAAATAGTTGACGATGACAATGGAAGCAAGATGTTCAAAATCGACAGAAAAACCATATATTGGTGGAGAAAAAGAAGAGAAGAAACAGGTAGTATAAAACCGTCATTTGGCTAGCAAAAGGGACATAGTCATAAGATAAAAGACTTAGATAGCCTGGTCAAATTTGTGGATGTAAAGCGGGATATTAAAGTTGAAAAGATAATTTGAAGAATTTGGCAATATGTGCAAGGACACAGTATATAACTATCTTAAAAAAGTAAACTATAGATATAAAAAAAACTTTTCTTTATCAAGAAAGGGATAAAGTGAAACGCGAAGAGTTCATGAAAAAGATAGAAGAAATAAACGGAGAAAACTTGATATTCATAAGGGATAGAGGACAATAAATTTTATGCATACGGATGGGCTAAAAAAGGCAAAAGGTTATTTGCAGATAAACCAGGATACAAAAGAAGGAGAGTGAGCATAATTGGAGCACTGAATGAAGGAAAAACCATGGATGGGTATTGTAACAGCGAAATATTTGAAGCATACATCGAAAATAGGCTTGTCCCAATATAAAAACCTGATCATTCTCGACAATGCGAGCTTTCATAAATCTGAAAGAACGAAAAAATTAATAGAAAGTGTTGAATGTAAAGTTTTATTTTTGCCACCATACTCGCCGGATTTAAATCCAATTGAGAAATTTTGGTTTGCTATAACGTAAGAAAGTCACTGCCAAATTTTTGGCCTGATCTGCCATTGATTTTGTTTTTTAGCACTCGGGGAAACCTTACTTTGGTTAGCTATAGCAGATCTTTGGCGGGTTTGCGCTTATCAACAGCCATCAATAAAGCATCTATAACTAATCGCTTAGCTACTCATTGACCAGCCAACTAGATCAATTATTGCTGCCAAATATAGCCAGCCATCCTTAGTTTTTATGTATGTAAACCCATACTTTATTTGGCTGACTAGTAGCTTACTATTACCCACAAATATAAATGGACATAAAAACAAAGTATTACAATATTAAAGTTTGCAAATATTAAGGGTGTAAAATGGAAAGCAAGAGTAATGAATGGGCTAAAAATGAATTTGGAAATGCTGTACTTGGGGATAAAAGATTAACTGATCGATTAGTAGATATTGCTGATAGCTTGGCAAATATGCCTGAAAGTTCAATCAATCAAGCATGTGAAAGTTGGTCAGAGGCAAAGGCAGCATATCGCTTTTTCCAAAACGAGAGTATAAAAGAAGCTGACATCTTAGCATCACATATTACAAAAACTGTTGAAAGAGCAAAAGATTATAAAAGAATTATTGTAATTCAAGATACAAGTTTTCTTTCATATACTGGCCACAAAAAAAACAAGCGGGTTGGGGCATAAGTGTTGAAAGTATCAAAAATGGCGTGATATAAGGTGATCAACGGCATGTAAGTTACCTCCTGATAGGGGAAAACTGTGTCAAACCAAGAAATAAAAATATAATTGATATAAAAAAACGGAGGTTTGACATGAGTCAAGTAAATAAAACTACCGGTTTGGTAGATTATAAAGAATTAGAAACCTGTCGTCTATACGAGAAGGAAGACCGTTGACAGGAAAGGAGGGAGCATTAACACCATTTATAAAAAAGCTGCTGGAGGCGAGTCTAGAAGGTGAAATAGAACACCACTTGTCTGGTGAAAGCGAAGAAAATAATCGAAGAAATGGGAAAAACTTTACGTACAACTCATTTGAGTTGTTAACACCTAGAGACAGGGAAGGAAGCTTTGAACCCCAAATAGTTAGAAAAAGACAAACAACAGAACTTGAAGCAAAGGTCTTAAGCACATTTGCCAGTGGCATGGAGATATAGCGTCACATATTGAGGAAATTTACGATCACAAAATATCGGCGGCAGAGATATCAAGTATTACTGACAAACAGTAATCAACGAATGGCGTAGTCGTCCGCTGCAGTCTGTATATCCGATAGTTTTCATGGTTTTTTAAGGAGTTGTGTAAGTAAATGTATGTATAATATATTAGCAAAATGGCAGAAAAGAAGTTTTATTTAGCTGAAAGTGAAGTTCTGGTTGGGAGTACTAAATGATCTCAAAGAGAGAGGAGTGGAAGATATTCTAATTGCATGTGTAGATGGGCTAAAAAGCTTTCCTGCAGCAATAAACGGTGTGTTCCCTAATGCAGAATGTGTATAGTGCATCAGATACGTAACTCACTGAAGTATGTAGCTAGTAAAGAGTTTTTTGAGTGATTTAAAGAAAAGCTTCAAGTAAGGAAATTGCCGAGAATTATCTGTTGGAATTAGATGAAAAATGGGGCACAAAGTACCCTATAATCTTGGCAGAATAATTGGGAAAACCTATCTGGTTATTTTAAGTATTCCGACCCAGTTAGGAGGATAATCTATACTACTAATCCCATAGAGGGGCTACATAGGCAAATTAGGAAATTCACCAAAACCAAGGGCTCATTTACTAGCATAAATGCCTTGTATAAACAGGTATATTGTGCTATAAAGAAAGTGGAGGAGAAATGGACTATGCCTGTACATGATTGGGCATTGACTATATCTCAGCTCGATATTTTCTTTCCCAACAGATTGAAAATTGAGTTGAATTAAAAATGCAGTTTGACACAGTTTATTTAACACTCCCCAATTTTCAGAAAAAATATAACCTGAGGTTCAATATTATTGCTGGTATTGTGAATCTTAAGCACTCCTTTTAGTTAACCTTGATTTTAGTCACCCTCCTTTCCTTTTTTTTATCGCTTGATTCGCAGCAGGTCTTATGTTTCAAAATCCCTTGCTAAGTGTGCCCAACAGATTTGCCTATTTTTATCAAAAAAATAATTAGAGGTTGTCCACAAATCAAGAAATAAGTAGTATATAAAGGCAGAATATTGAGGTAAGAGATGAGGAAAAAATATCCAACAGATTTAAGTAAAAGGGAATGGTCCCGAATAGAAAAACACTTCAGGGTATCGTATAAGAAAGGAGGAAGGCCGCCAAAATACAGTAAGTGTGAGATACTGAATGCAATTCTTTATGTACTGCGCACAGGATGTCAATGGCGCAATTTACCACACGATTTTCCGTTGTGGAAGGCTGTGCATGAACAGTTTAGAAGATGGAAAAAGCAGAGGATTTTTGAGAAAGTGAACTATGATATCACTAAATATAGTAGGTCAAAAATGGGAAGAAGTGAGGAGCCAAGCGCATGCATAGTGGATAGTCAATCGGTAAAAATCACGGAAAAAGGGGGGTCAAAGGTTATGATGGTGCAAAAAAAGTAAATGGGAGAAAAAGACATATAATCACAGATACTCAAGGATTTGTGCTTGGTTGCTATGTAGGAGCTGCAAGCGAAAATGACAGAGATGGGGTGAAGATGGTATTGGACAATATGAAAGAAAAATACAGCAATATTAAGAAAATGTGGGCTGATATGGGGTACCAAGGAAAAGATTTAAAAACCCATATAGAGGAAGAACATGGGATAGATATTGAAATTGTGAAAAGACCTCCATGTAGGTTTTGGGTGCATAAAGATACACCACCAGAACTATTGCCACAACGGGATCCTGGATTTGCAGTACAACCGAGAAGGTGGGTGGTAGAGAGGACTTTTGCTTGGATCAATAGAAATAGAAGGCTATCAAAGGAGTACGATTTACTTACAACATCTACTGAAAGTTTCATATATCTGGCTATGAGTAAAGTTATGTTAAGTAGGGAATATGCTTGAATTTAATGGTTTGTGGACAACCTCTTATAGCTCTTCTCATAATAGTCAGAATAAAAAAGCAGAAACAACAGCTTGAAGGAAAGACTTAAAAATAGGGATATTTTTTTCTAGCTCTGTTCTTTATAGCAAACCACTGATGCTCAATTTCGTTAAAGTCTGGAGAATATGGAGGAAGTTCAGCACCAACTCCTTTAGCAAGATCATCTATTTTAGATTTATAGAAAGTAGCGTTATCAAAGTTTGGCCAGACCTTAAAATTGGAGTTAAAAACTGCTCAAACCAAGCCTCGAAAACATCTTTATTGCAGTAAAGGTCAATGGAGCAATGATTTTCTTTTTATTTAGAGCTATACTGACGCGCTGAGTTTTTTTACCTGATTTTAGTGAATGAAACCTCTCTCCTTTTCTGCAATATCCGTATGTTCTGTATTGTCTATTCCAGATTCGTCAATATATACAAGATTTTCATGACGTTTTGTTGCTATAACTTTTGAAAATTGAGCTCGCTTTTCTTCATTTCTTTCTTTATATCCGTAGATCTTGTAAATCCAATATTTTTAAGTGCTCGTTTGTCGACTGATATTGCCCCAGCATTTCTGACTGAGTTTTGCCACTATGGTTTTTTGCAAATTTGGTAAAAACATTCCAGTCGGTAATTTTATCTACGCTTCCAGGCTTTTTTGACTGAAAATCTCCCGTTTCCTTACGCCTTTTCTGCCACTCATATAGAGTCGTTTTTCCAATTTTAATCTCTTGGCAACAGTTTTCTCCTTCATCCAATGCTTTTTTCCTTAAGTCGTAACTATACTCTGCTGGCATACAAACCCCACTACCATAAATCCATATCTTAACTTGTTTGGATTATTATGAGAAGAGCTATATATGCTGCGTACCTGTCAGTTATTACCAAGCTATTACGATTGCAACATACATTATTTTTTAAAACTTTCATTCCTCTTGACTCTGTAAGTTTTACGAAACTCTCTTGATTACTAACAAATATCCAGCACCAACCAATTTATTGTAATGGCTCGTTTCATCAATATGCAAAACTTCACTTCTGCTTATTTCTTGCTCGATTTGCTCATACGTTTTTCCGCATTTTGACGCAACTCTATGTTCACTATTTGATACGCTGCCAACACTTATGTTCAAATTAAAAATGTCATTTATGATACTAGCAACTTCACGCTTTGAATTTTTGTAAAACCCACTTAATGCTGCAACTACTGACTTAACTCTTGGTCCAAATGTATCTGACATAACACCTTCTGGTAACTTGCTGCTTCTTCTTTTTCCACATTTCCTACAACGTCCATGCTCTAATTGATATTCTACTACATAGGGCTTGATCTCCGGAAGATCAACTTTCTGATGAATGTACGGTTTGTCGCATAATTGCAATCTCTCCTCCGCATTCGCAAGAATTCTATCTTTATTACTTTATCTGCATCCATTTTAGACCGATAATTGCCTTTGTGCCCGACCGACCACCAACATTCCTTTCGCTCTTTGGCCTGTCTTTTTTTATTTTGTATAATTCTTTAGAGCTTGGCAGAGATGAGTTTTTTGAATTTAAACCTAGCCTTTCCTTTAACTCAGCATTTTCTATTTTTAGAGCTTTATTTTCTTCCTCTAACTCTTTTATCCTTGCCTCCAATTTTTCTATTCTTTGCTGTAAATTTTTGCAGACTTCTAAAAGATTAACCATATTACCTCACATTCATTCTATGATTATCTTTTTATCACTCCTCCGTCCATCTGTTTCTCCACTCCCCTGAACGGATACGTATTTTTTCTTCTCATATCTGACACTCCTTTATAATTTGTTCATATTTTTATCTTACTTTATTTCCCTGTCAGATTAAGTCTAAACTATTACACCTAAGTTTACTACTTTCAGGACAATCTCTAACTTATTATCAATTTTTATTATTATGCCAATTCCAACTGCGGAAATTTATTAAATTTGTTACTCCACGCTAAAATAATATACTTCACTACTCAACAGCAATTACAACTGATGGTTTTATTTCTTTCTACTACCTATTGACTTACTTTCTGCTCAGCATATTCATTAAATCAGATTCTTTGAGTTTACCATGATCAACTTTACTGAACTTATTTACCATAGAGCTCATTTGATTATACTGCTTAATTAAAAGATTAACATCAGTTACACTTGTCCCAGACCCCTTAGAAATTCTAAGTCTTCTTTTGCCATTTAAAATATCTGGATTTTGTCTTTCTTTTTCAGTCATTGAGTTTATAATGGCTATATATTTTTTCACTTTATTATCGTCTGGCACACCGCTGCTTAGCTTTTTTGTGAATGAACTAGGAATGAACTTCATTATGTTGCTAATACCATCCATTTTATTGAGAATTTTCAACATTCCTACCAAGTCGTTTAGGTCAAATTTACCCCTTTTTACTTTCTTTTGTAACTTATCAATTTCTTCCTGACCAACAATCTCAGCAGCTTTTTCAACCAATGAGACAACATCACCCATGCTAAGTATCCTTTTTGCAATTCTATCGGGGTAAAAATCATCAAGGTCACTTAATTTTTCACCACAAGCAATAAATTTAATTGGACAATCGGTGATCATTTTCATAGAAAGAGCAGCACCACCACGTGCATCACCATCAACACGGGTAAGAATAATGCCGGTTACACCTATTGCCTCATTGAATGATTTGGCAATGTTGACTGCATCCTGGCCTATCATTGCATCTGCTACTAAAATAACTTCTGCAGGTGAAGCTATTTCCTTTATAGTTTTCAACTCACTCATCATATTATTGTCGATATGAAGCCTGCCTGCGGTATCTAGTATTAATACATCATAATTATCATTTTTTGCTACTGCTACTGCCTTTTTTGTAATTGCAATGGGCTTCTCGTTTATCATTACAGGTAAAGTTTGCACATCTATTTGTCTGCCTAGCACTTCAAGTTGTTTTTGAGCAGCTGGTCTATAAATGTCTAAAGAAGCGAGCATCACTTTTTTCTTTTGTTTTTTTAACTTTAAAGCAAGTTTCCCTGAGGTAGTTGTTTTACCTGCACCTTGTAACCCCACCATCATAATCACAGCAGGGGGTTTAACTGCTAGGTTTAAGTCACTTTTTTCTGATCCGAGAACTGCAGCTAAATTATCCTGCACAATTTTGATTATCATTTGCGCTGGAGAGACACTTTTTATGACTTTTTCTCCAATCACTTTATCTTTAATGTCGTTGATGAATTTTTTTGCAACTTCAAGTGAAACGTCAGCTTCAATTAAAGCTATACGTATTTCACGCATGGCAAGATTAAAATCATCTTCAGAAATAATTGACTTTCCTCTCAGTTTACTAAATACAGAATTTAAACTTTCGGTTAACGACTTAAACATAATAGCATTAGTAGAATACTCATTAAAAAGAGAGAAGAAGCTGAAACAAAACTCACTGAGTTATAATCCAGCACTTCTTTAAGTTTAGTAATATTATTAAAGTATAAGCCAACAAGTGGATTAGTCAAGTTTTGCACTACGCTGGCAAGCATTTCTCTAGTTTTAGAGACTAACTGATTGAACAGCAAGATAATATAGGGTATGAAAGCTCTAAAAATCCAATCAACATCCATTTTAAAATTTATTCTCGGGTAAAATAACTTGCGTAAAAGAATGAACAATAAAGTGGTACATAATAACAAATTAAATTGCGACAAAATATTTTTTGTGTTGTACACAAAATCGAAAATCGAAGGTTTATTGTAAATAGGTAAGTAAGGATTGCCAGCAATTACGCATATAAATGCTAAAATAATCATAGTCATTTTGCCTCCCCTCTCTGCTAAAGGTTTCGACTTACTTTTTACAATAAATATGTAGTAAAGAAACTTGAGCCCCACGCTTAAATAAAGCAGTAAATTTAGAATCTTGTATAAGTTTTTATACACTTCTAAATTAGCACCACTTGCTTCAATCTCGGCTGTAATGTATGATTTACTAATAAATCCAGCGGTTCCAGGAAATGCAGCCATTGTAAGTATTGCAATTATAGCACACATGCCTTCCACTGACATTAAATTACCCACTCCATTAAAACTAATTGTTTTTGTCCGCGAAATAATCGCATTGCTAACCACAAACAATAATGATTGATAAACGAGAGAGAAAATTATGTGTAGCATCAAAATTGGTATTGCCTTTTCCGAAGGGCTGAGTAAACCTCCTGCAATAATCAGCAAGCCCATTTGTCCTACAACATTGTAGCATAAAAATCTACGAATATTTTGCTCAAGAGAAGCAAATATAATGCTGTAAATTGCAGTGATGGCGCCTACAAGCGCTAATATTTCAGTACAATCTTGCCATAGGTTATAAGTGTGTAAAAGCATCACTAAAAAGGAGATTTTAGTAGTAAATAAAGAGAGATATGTAGTGCCATGTAGCGATGCAGCAGGATATGCATCAACAACCCAAAACGAAAAAGGAAAACAAGCACAGTTTATCAATAAACCCCAAATTATCAGGTTAGTGCTTTGAAATGCCAATCCTGCTATTAATATAACCCCAACCAAAAAGTGTACGCAAGCGTACCTTATTGCAGATCCACTATCTCTACAGCTAGCTGCAATAATAAAAGATGCACTGATGGTCATTAATTCAAAGAATACTACAACTAATATTATCTGCTCAGATAAAATTGCACACAATGAGCTGATAGTGTAAGCAGCAAAAGAAAGCATCTCTGAAAAACTCAAATTTTTTGCTGGTAGAACAGCTAAAAACGCAACTGATAGAAAAGATATTAGTACGATACGGAAAGATAAATCATAATTTAGAACTGGATGAGACCAATTTAATATATTACCTAAATTTTCAGGTAGTGTTAGTACTATAACTATTAATGCAATCAGCAGAAGTAGCAGTGACAATTTATAAAGCTGCACAATGATGTAAACCAGTATGGTTTATGCTACCTCAATATACGAATAAAATCAATTTGCATATTAACCACTAATTAAACTAATTACCATATAATTATATCAGGGTTTAGAGGGTTATAGAGAAACCGGTCAGATTAGGTTTTAAATCTAATCTGACCGATAGCTTTAATAGTGAGGTAAGCTTTAATATAGCACTCCTAATTCATAGTGCTACACTCGTGCATAATTTATTTTTAATTTGTGCACGAGTGTTAGTAAATTATTTACTTTTTGAAATAAAGTTTGACATTACTTTAATACCAAGAACTTCAGTAAGTCTGCCAGTTGAAAGTTATTTACTCGCTTTCTCTTAAGTATCTGCATAAATCTAATGGAGTTGGCAGTTTTCAATTCACTCATTCAACTTTTATGACCTTTGCAATAGTTGATCCTATTAAAGAATTCTTTGTTAATTTAGTCTGTATCAAGTGCTGTAATTACGAAATTTGAGCAGCAGATACTGGAACTAAGAAAGCTCTTTAGTAGCTGTATAATGAAAATTAGATTATAAAATTCTCTAACAGTACATTCTGTGTTTCACCTTCATCCACAACAAAAATATAATCAATATTATATTTGTTTAATCCACCTAATATTCTCTCTTGGAAATATTTTTCACCATAACCTTCCATAATAACACTTATATAGTCAGCACTATCAATATCAGAGAGCTTATTACATATTTTTGGATCTTTGACTGTGTAGTGTTGCTTAGATTTACACTCATTATCATCATCTTTACAAAAAGAAATTTTTCCTTTTTGTTTATTATCTGCAGTCATGATAAATCTGTTACCTTCTTGATCTTTTGCTGTAAATTGATTACTGTTCTTGTCTATAGAGTATTTTTCCTTTGGAAATTCCAGTGTTAAGTGATATTTCATAATACTACCTTAATAAAAATTGTTATTGTAGTATAGATTTATTAATAAATAATATATATTGTAGTATAACTAGTACGAAGTGGGTTTAATCAACATCAGTAGGTTTACCAGCTGGACCCATAAGGATTATTTTCTCTCCTTCTCTTAAGTGTCTGCACAAATTAGTGGAGCCGCCAATTTCAAGCACAATAGTGGAAATAATTCCTTTTTTTTTATCTACTTCAGTGCCAGTTACAGCTATACCTTCCATAGCAAGGTTTGTATTATTGGCTTTTCTGCTATTGGTTTCAAAATTTTGCAACCTAAAGAATTGTCCAGGTTTAAAATTCTTTGCCGCAAGTGGTGCTTTGATCACTATTTCCACAACTTTGTCGGTTAAGTATTGGACTTTTATAACCTTTGCAGTGAATTGCTCTTTAATTTTGTTGAAGAATTCTTCATTAGTTGCAGCGTGTGACGCTGGCCGGCCATTATTTAAAAGCTGGGAAATAATAGGGTAACCATTCTTAGCGCTTGCCATAGCTTTCACGACACTGCCACTATATGAAGGATGAAGATCACCAAAAAAGCTAATTGTTTTATTGCCTTGCTTATATACCAATATCCTGTCTTTATTCTGCATCTTAGGAGAAAATATTGGATCTATTTCTTTTCCTGATAAATTCAAATGAGTAAAATACCCATTGCTTAATTTAAAGTGCTTTTTATCTTCTGTTGCAATAACTGTATTTGGCTCAGTACCTGCTGCTATAAAAATAGAACGTGCTTTCATGTATTTGATTTCGCCGGATTTTGTGTCTATTAGTTTTATTGATTCAGCATGATTATATTTATCCGTCACAACTTTAACTGGCTCTAAGTTTTCAATAAAGTAAATCCCTTCTGATAGTGCATTTTGCACCTCTTCGCTATTTAATCGATAACTTGGTGAGTCTTTTAGCTCTTTTCTATATATAACTTTTACTCCCCCGAGACTTTGCATGAATTCTAATATTTTTATTTTTCTACTCTCTTTTTTTGCTAACTCTTGCTCTGCTTGGATCAATTTTGCGTGCGATATGAGCTCATTTGCAATTTCATATTCTTCTTCTGTCCAATCTTTTTCGACATATTTCTTTCCATACTTATCAACCAATATTTCATAACGAAGAAGAAATTTTTCTACTTGAATCGGATAGTAAGCTAAAGCTTCAGTAGCAGTATCAATTGCAGTGAGTCCTGCACCTATGACAATTATCGGCATGCGAACTTGCAGATTTGCTATAGAATCACACTTAAGAGCGCCAGTTAGTTGTAACAACATAAGAAAGTCGGATGCCATGCGCACTCCACGAGCTAGCATGTTTTTTATTTTGATCATTCGTGGCTTACCAGAGCCAAGTGCCAAGGCAATGTGATCAAAACCCAAGTTGAATGCGTCATCAACGGTCATCGTACCTCCAAAACGAATGCCTCCATAAAGTGCGAAATTCTCACGTCTTTTCAATAGTAGTCTAATAATCTTTAAGTGATTTTTATCCCACCGAGAAGTAATGCCATACTCCGCCACCCCACCAAACCCATCTGCCGTGCGTTCACTCAATTTTTCGTATTTGAGATCTTTAATTAGCTGGAAATTATCAATCAAAGGTTCAATCTTTAGTCCATCAATGGAGATAACGCTATGCCCATCATTCAACAAATGATGAGCTAAATTAAAACCAGCAGGACCAAGGCCTACAACTAGGACGTTTTTTCCGGTGGTTTCTTTTGGCAATGGACGTTGAAAATTTAAAGGATTCCAACGGCTAAGCAGAGAATATATTTCAAATCCATACGGTAAACTGAGCACATCATCTAAAATCCTTGTTTCAACCATTGGCACATTTACAGGCTCTTGTTTCTGATATATGCATGAGTTCATACAATCATTGCATATTCTGTTCCCAGTAGCCGCACATAATGGGTTATCTATCATCACAATTGCAAGACTTGCTATGCTGTACCCTTCGCTTTTCACCAGATTCATTTCTGATATTTTCTGTTCTAGTGGACAGCCGTGCAAATCAACTTTCAGTGGGGATTTTTTAAAGATGTTATTATTATTGACTAGCCCCTTTGAGCAACTATCCTTATTTTGCTTATGACAAAATATGCAGTAGTGAACATTATCTAATGCTTTATTCAAACTCACTTTTTCACTTGTTAGGTCAAAACCATATCGTCTTTTTGTTTTGCTTGAATACAATACCTCAACTTCGTCTACTTCTTTTTTAAAGAACGATACGAGATTTTCGTGATCAATTTTTCTGTGAATACTAAAAAGTATACTTTGTTTGTTTTTCACTCTCCACGCTGCATATTGAGCTGCAATCTCTATTTCTTCTTTATGATTTTCCCTATCTTCAAACCAGTGCATTACCTGCTCGGCAAAGGTTTCTTCTGTTGTCGGTAAAGTGAGAAGGCGGTTTAGCTTGCTAGTAACAAGATCAATGTTGATATTTGTTATATCAGCGTATTTCTTCAATGCATAGCGCTGAACAAATAATCTTTTGCACTTATATACTATAGTAAAGTCATTATGTTTTTTCTTTAGCTTCTCTGCTTCTTTTTCAATATTAAAAAGTTTTGCAATAAATTCATCAAGTAAATACGAGAGGTCTATTATTAACTGGCTATGACAACCATCTGTCATCCAAGTAGCTGACACTGGGATCTGTCCTTCTTGTTTTCTAGATCCCAGTGTCAAGCACTGGGATGACATCAAAGAAGAAGCTGCTTTTTCTCTTGCTTCAATTAATAAACAAAACAAGCTTTCATCGCACGATTTTACATAATCTAAAAACGCCTCATCCAATTTTATTAATCCACTGCGAGTGTATAAGTTTGAAAATGAGATTTTGAAATTCAGTTGCATCGTTATACTATACAGTGTACATACTGTTTTTTGCAGATGAAGATTTTATTTGTTTTGCAGTCTTGCTAAGATTGTTGCTTCTGCAGCCTTTTCTTCCCCAACATATGCAACACACTCAAATTTACATGCACCCAAACGTGCATTTTTTATACTGGATTGAAGAATCAACGTGTCCCCTGGAATAACTGGCCTTCTGAATTTTGCGTTTTCAATAGACATAAAGTAAACAACTTTATTTTCTATTGTTTTTTTACCGAGGACACATATAGCAGATGCCTGAGCTAAAGACTCAATTATCAAAACTCCTGGCATTATCGGATGGTCAGGAAAATGACCAATAAAAAATGGCTCATTGAAAGTTACGTTCTTAATTGCTTTTATGCTTTTACCATGGTCACATTCTATTACTCTATCTACTAGGAGAAACGGATAAGAATGTGGTAATATTTTCATAATATCACTGATATTAAATTGCATAAGCTTACTCAATGCTTTGTAAAGCAAATTCAGGTATTTCCTTATTTACATTTTTTAATACCACATCTGATAAATCAACCTCATCCATAGAGTATAGAACTTGATTCTTTTTTGAAATAAGTAGTACTAAATCTATATTGTTTTTTTCTGCTGTTCTTTTAGCAGCTTCTTTTATCTTATTAAAAACACTTTCTACTGCTTCTCTATAGTTTTCTTCTAAATTTGACATTTTTTTAGCGTAATTATCCCTAACACTTACAGCGTGCTTATTAAATTGTTCTGCCCTTTCTTTTTTTGCTTCTTCTGACAAAAGGTCAGATTCTTCTTTTGATGGCTTAAGTTTTTCTAACTCATTTTCAAATTCTTGCTGCAACCTAGAATTCTGTTCCTTTATTTGTTGTTGTATATTTTGCAGAGCCAGAGATTCATTGATAACTTTGTCACTATCAATAATAGCAGCCTTTGTATTAAGCACGCCCTGAGATTGATATCCTACAAACTTATATCCCACAAACATGGAAATAATTAATGCAATAACTGATATTAATAACTGTATATATCTCATTCAAATCCCCGCTTCAATAGAAATTTTAACGTTTGGTGATAGTATTATATCATAAGCTTCCTTTACTAAAGGGAACCCAAAATCTAATCTAAGTCTACCAAAAGGAGAAGGCATTGAAAAGCCAAAACCTGGTGATACTCTTATAAGCTTACTATCATAATATTGCCCACTATACTTCTCTCCTTTATCTAAACCAAAAAGTGTTGCATAGTCAACAAATAGTGAGCCTTTGATACCAACATAGTCATATAGTTTTGGCAGTGGAAAGTCCACTTGCTGCGTTAGATTAAAATAAGTTTTGCCTCCTAACGAACTTTTATTTTTATCTTCCGCTCTTGGCCCAATACCAGAAAGATCAAACCCTCTAATTTCATTACCTCCTTTAAAAAAATTTTGGCCAATGTTTAGTGGTTTATCAGTATAAGAAAAAATATGACCTGCCGCCATCTTAAAGCGTAGCGTTATATCATCGTCAATTTTGCTTAATATAGGATGTGTATAAAAAGATAAAAATTCAGATTTTAAGAAATTCACGGTCCCTCCAAGTCCTGAGATATCCTGACTTAAGCGCAATAAATATCCTTCTCTTGGAGCGTATAGGTTATCCAATTTATTATATGCTAACGTGTATCCCACTGATGAAATCTTATATTTACCTGCTTGGTTCAATACTATAGAAGAGATGCTATCACTGTTTTTCTTATCTTGATCCGTATTTGTGTTGTTATTGCTAGAATTAATGTAAGGGTTGCTAGTATCCTTAAGGTCACTAGGACTGCTAATAGGATTAATAATGTTTTCTTTTCCAATTCTTTCATGATCTGCTGCGGTAAAAAATGCATCGCTATTTTCCTTGCCTTTATCAATGTATATATGGTTATATTTATAGGAATAACAAATGGAATTAGTTAAATTTTCTGTAATCTTGTATGATAATCTTGTTAAAAACCCCATATTGTGGCTACCAAAAGTAGTGTTTGGCTTATCTTGTTTTTCATAAAATAAACCTATACCTAGTGATGTGTCAGAGTCATTAAAGTTATTTTCAATAATCTCAAAATCAGTAGAAAGTACGTGTTGACTTTTTTCGAGAGCAAAAAAGAGCTCTTTTCCAGTACCAAATAAATTCCGGTCTTTGAGCTCAGTTTTAATAAATGCTCCACCAGGAAGAGACACACCTCCTCCCAAATACGACGAAGTAGTGTTTTTTTCTTTAACATTTAAGTCAAGATTTACTGCATCATTATTAACTGCGTAACTATTTATTTTCACTGTTTCAAAAAAATCACTACTCATTAGTTTTTTACGTGATTTTTGAATCTCAGATGTGTTATATGCGTCGCCTTCTGCTATACTGAGCTTTCTTCTAATTACTTTATCTAAAGTGCGATCATTACCATCAATAGTAATTTGGTTTATATAAATCTTTTTACCCGGTAGCACTTTGTAAGTTACATCCATAATATTGTTACGTTGTGTAAATTCTGGATTAACTCTTGCAAATATATACCCTTTTTCATTTAAATGTTTACTTATTTTTTCTACTGTATTGTTAATTTTAACTCTATTAAATATCTGATTATTTTCTTCTGTGATAAATTCTAATATTTCTTTCCTTAAACTTAAATCCTGAATCTCAGCTTCAATATCAACTTCATTATTTCCAAATAAATATTGCTGCTTTTCATCAATCAAAAAAGTTAACTCTATTTGGTTGTTATTATCAATCTCAACAATTGGTTGGATATTATTTTGAATATATCCTTTAGATGAGTAGAAGCGATCAAGCAGTTCTGTGTTAATCAGTAGATATTGAGGTGAATAATGAGTTCCGCTTTTAAAAATTGCTCTAAATAACTTACTAAATATATCATTGCTATGTCTTTTGATAACTTGCTCTAGCTCATTTGCTGAAAAATTTTTGTTACCTATGAATCTTAAACCCTTAATTTTAGAGGTTCTGCCTTCTTTTACCTTAAAAATCAGATTGATCCTATTGCTACCAAGCTTATCTATCTCATATGCAATTTTAACACCAATTTTACCGCTATTCCTATAAAGAGTAACTAGATTTATTAAATCGTTTTGTAATTTTGTTTCAGTAAAAATAGTTAGTGATTTCAACTGGATAACGTTATTTAGCAACTCTTTACTGTTAAATAACTTATTGCCCTTCAATATTACTTTGTTAATTAGTGGATTCTCCTGAATTTTTACTACTAAGTTTGCTTCATCATCCATATAGGCGTTAACACTAGCAAATAACTTTGTTTTATATAAACCTTTTATAACTGAATCTATATCATCATCATTTATATAACTACCTGGTTCTAATTTTGTATAAAACCTTATTGTTTGATCACTTACTCGCTCATTTCCAATATACTTAATATCTTTTATCTGTACTTTTTCCTTATTTTCTAGAGCAGCAAGTAGAATAGGAAAAGAGATAAAAATTATTATTAGTATGTGGAATAACTTTCTCATACGTATCTTAAAAAAAATGCCTAATATCATTTGTGATTGCAACTGCCATCAACAAAAACAATATGGTAGCACCAAAAGTGGCTGCATATTTTTGATATTTCAAACTCAAATCTCTACGTATAACTGCTTCTATGATATAATGAAATAAATGCCCACCATCTAGCAGTGGTATTGGCAGCAAGTTAATTGCAGCTAAATTAGCTGAAATAATTGCCATAAAATATAGAACCATAATAAATCCCTTTTTAGCTGATTGTCCTGAATATTTTGCGATTTTTATTGGCCCGCCTATTTCATTTACATTCCTTTTACCCACAACAATTTGAAAAAGAGCTTTGATTGTTAAACACATAGTGTGGTAGGTTTCACTCACTGATAGGCTAGCAGCTCCAAGAAAAGATGACTGTTTTAACCCCATTATATTAATTGAGGTAATTCCTATAGTTTTTCTTTCTATTATGTTGCCAAAAACATCTCTATCCTCAACTGTAAACGGAGTTAGGGTAGTTCTGTGCTCTTGGCTATTTCTGCTATACTTAATTTCCATTCTTGTTTCAGGGTTTGACATTATCACTCGTGAAATATCTTCAAAGTATTTTATTTTATACTCATTAATCTGTGTAATAGTGTCACCTGGCAGTAGGCCAGCTTGCTTTGCTGCACTTTCTTCAATTACATTACCAATTACTGGTGGAGTACGATAATAGCCTGCCACGCTGAAAAATACTGTGAAAGCTATAACGGTAAATATCATGTTTGCAAAAGGCCCTGCAAAAACTATTGCTGCTTTTTGATATCGAGGTTTTGTATGGAATGAGTATAATTTTTCTTCTTCAGTTAATTTTTGTTGATCAACAGGAACGCTTGCTGCATTAGTATCCCCTAACATTTTAACGTAGCCACCCAATGGAAAGGCACTTAATTTCCATCTAGTTCCAGACTTATCGTTAAAACCAAAAATTTCAGGACCAAAGCCTATAGAAAAAGATTCAACTTTAACCTTGCATGCTTTAGCGACAATATAATGACCATATTCATGCACGAATACTATGACAGAAATTATAAAAGAAAATGATAGAAAATAATATATTCCATCGCTAAGTTGATGAGAAATTAATTCCACCTATATTTAAAATCTTAATCAAAGGCTAAGTATATTAAAATGTGCCTCGCTTGACAAGTATTTAGTTTAGTCTTTAAATTAAAAAAAAGTTTAATGACAATGACAGATATCTCCTTATTAAGAAGAAAATTGATGTATAGGAGCTGGCATAGGGGCTGCAAAGAAACCGATATACTTTTAGGGCATTTTGCATTAAAATATCTTGATAAATTTTCCTTAAGCGAACTAATCGAATACAAAAAAATAGTTGATCTTGATGATTACGAATTATATTGTTACATAACTCGTAAGACACTCCTACCACCTGGCTTGAGTAGTGAGATAGTCGATTTGATTGCTTGCTTTAATCCTTTATGCACTCAATAATCTTATTCACCTTGTTTAGTACTTCAACATATTCTATTTTTCTCTCACTTCTATACTTTTCGCGCTCTTGATTTACTTCATCCAACCACTTTGTTAATTCTAAAATTTTATCCTCGAGAGTCAATGCTGCAAGTAAGAAATTTAATGCGTCTGAGCCCTTACCTCCAGTTTTTTGAGATATGGAGCTAACTAGCTTGTTAAAGCTATTAGCAAGTTGTAATAAATGGTCCTTCTTTTTACTTTCGCAAGATATTTTGTATGTGTTATTACGTATAACTATTTCTACTACTTGCATATGGTGCTATATTGTATGACTTTCACATTTACAATATAGATTTTTATTCATTTATCAAGTTGGATAACTTTTTACTGCTACGAAAATAAGTTTTAAAATATTGATGTTTTGCAACCTTCTGTAACATCAAATTACTTGTCTCTTTCAAGTTATAGCTCCTAATTGAAAAAGAACCAAATCCCCTGATTTCAACTCTACTATGATACTTCAATGCGCTTGAAAGTACCAAAAAAAAACTATCAACTATGGCTGCTATAAAGATCTTATCTAACAGAGGATGTCTTTTTGCTACTTTTGCTATTATATCAGATTTTGTTGCCATTTATATGAATTCACAATAAGTTACTTGGCAGATAATATGATATTATATTTTTCAACACCCAGTACTTCAACTTGTATTTTTTCTGATATAGAAAACCTTTTATTTTCTGGTAAATGCTCTTGATCTATTAAAAGGGCTACATTGTTCTCAACCTCAACAACTAGACCATTTTCTTCTCTCTTACTTACAGTAACCTGCATTTTATCGCCTACTTTAACTTTCTTTATTAGTTCTTCAAGAGGATCATACTCTATTTGTTTTACTCCAAGATAAATCCTTGTCCGATCTACATTAGCCCTTATTACTTTTGCTTCTATTTTATCACCTACATTACACTTTTTTATCTCATCTGAATTATTTCTAGACCAACTTAGGTTTTGCATATAGATTATCCCTTCTACATCCTCACATATCTCAGAATCATCAAAAATCACAGATATTTGTGAACCAGTATTGCTCTTAACTGTACCAGAAACAATAGAACCGAGAGGATATTTATCAATAAATACTTGCCAAGGATTATCTACGCACCTTTTTGTACTTAAACTCATCTTATTTTTAATAGTGTCAATACCAAGAATTTTAACATCTACCTCTTGTCCTATTGTTACAAAGTTACTAATTGGTAAAGTACTCTTATTCCAAGTTATTTCTGATGAGTGCACCAAACCTGCAATTCCAGGTTTAATCTCAACAATAAACCCGCAATCTTTTATACCTGTGACACATCCTTTGTGTATGCTGTTAATTGGACATTTTGACTCTAGATCTTGCCAAGGATTATCTCCTAATTGCTTTACACCTAGGGAGATTTTTCCATTTTCTCTATCTATTTTTATAATTTTAGTTTTTATATGCTGACCACAAGAAAAAATCGCGGATGGATGACTTACATTACTCCAAGAAATATCTGTAATATGTAGTAGCCCATCTATAACTCCCACTGTATCTGATTCATGAATACCGACAAATGCACCATAGTGAGTGATGCTTTTTACTTTGCCTTCTACTATATCACCTTCATTTAAAGATTCTAAAAACTTAATTTTTTCACCAGCGCATAATTTCTCTAACACCAGCCTTCTTGATACTACAATATTCCCCTGCTTCTTATCCATTTTAAGCACGATGAATTTTTGTTCAGTTTCAATAAGGTGATTAGCATCTTTTACTTGCTTCAAATCCACATGACTCAGCGGTAAAAATGCACTTATTCCATCACCAAGATCAACAATAAAACCGCATTTAATTGAGCGTTTAATGATTCCAGCCACTTCATCCTTTGTAACTGTGCTTTCTTCCAACTTATTCCATTTCTCGTCTCTAATTGCTTTCTCACGACTAAGAACAACATTACCATGATAATCTTCAATTCTTTCTACATAAACTTTAATTTTCGAGCCAATAGTGATTTCATCATTACAACCGAGCTCCTTGATCAGAATTCTTCCGTCTGACTTTAAACCAACATCCACCACAATATCATTGGGATTTATTCTTGTAATTACACCTTTTACCACATCTCCTTCTTTAATTCTATTAACAAAAGAATCTTCAAAAAAGGCATTACCTTGATTATCAAATTGGTCTTGAAATATCTCTTCTATGAACTTATTTGATGATAGCTTCCTGATAGTGAACGGCAGACTTACAGATGAATTATTATTCATACTCTTAATTTAAACTTTATTAGAACTCATATATTATATAATATTAATAATTAGTGACAAGTAATTTCTCATTAATTCATTTCTAGAATTGTTTAAGCTATAAAAAATGAGGTTATGTAAGAGTGTGCTATTTGAGAATAACAAATGGATTAGGTCGTTCTCCAGAAAATCTAGGTTAAAGTCGGATATTTTGGAGAAATATTCTATTCAAAATAGCAGGGAATCTATAAAAAAGATCGTAAGCTCGCAAAAAAGAATATGGATAGAAATAGGTTTTGGCAATGGTGAAAATATGCTTCATCAGGTATTCAATGAAACTGATCTATTATTTATAGGATGTGAGCCTTATTTAAAGGGGGTTTCTTGCTTGCTAAAGAACATAGAAGCACACAGCATAAAAAATATTTTAATATGGACAGAAGATGCGAGAGAATTAATTGCCAATTTTCCTGATAACAGTGTTGAAAAATTCTTTATTCTTTTTCCAGATCCATGGCCAAAAAGAAGTCACAACAAAAGACGGTTAATTAATAAGGAATTTTTAAATTTATTAGCAAAAAAAATACTTGTCACAGGGGAAATATTTATTGCAACTGATCATCAAGATTATGCAGAGTGGATAGAGTTGCATATAAAGCAGTGTAACTCTTTAACCTATAAGGAAGATAGTTTTGCAAATTATACTCTTACAAAATACCACAGAAAAGCGCTAGAATATCAGCGTAAAATAAAGTTTTTTAAAGTAAGTGTTATAGATAAACTAACTTAGATTTACCTCTGCTTGTTAGTACAGCTGTGTACGTGACACTCAAACAGCCCTGATTCTAAAGGCATTGGTGTTAGTTTTTCTCACCCACTGCAAATACTGCACAATACTGTCTACTTGATCGTCGTGACGAACTTCTGGAAACATTAAAATCTCATGCTCAAAATCGCTGAGCCATACTGCTTGATGCGGCAGAAAAACCCTCTCAGATTCTATAATTGGGACAATTCGGTGGAATCGAGTTAGTTTGTCATCATGTGGTACTATTTGAATAATAGGTAAATCACTGTTTTTCTTGAGCTCTTGCACCAATTGCTGACCGCTTGCTTTTGCTTCGATTAAAATTGCATGTGGCTTCCACTTTGCAGCCAGTAATAGAACTTGCTCTTTAAGTTTTGGATACTCAAGTTTTGCACGATATACGTCGAGCAAATAGAATTTATTATCTATTTTTGTCCAGGTAGTGCAGACGCTAAAGTCGCTTACGTTACTTGTTGAAATTGCGGTATCCCAACTTTGCGTTACATGCAAGAGGCTATCAGGAAAATTTTTATAGCGCTTTAGCCACTCTCGTTTAATTATACCACTTGAAAGTGGTAGAGGATTTTGTTGGTATTGAGCAGCAAAACCATAACTTCCAAGTTCAGTTTTTATCATCTCAATTTCTTCTTTTCCTTCATTAAGGGAATATAGCAACTGACCTTCTTCCCTTGAGTATATACGCGCTGGAATATGATTATTAACTGAATAAATAATCTCTTTATCTTCAGCTATTATTGGTAAACAGACATGATGCCATATGTTTTTTGGTTTAGAGAGAAGGTGACCAGTTAAATCTTCCAGATGGAGCCTATGCATCACAAGAACGATGACTCCTTTTTTTCTGTCGTTGAGTCTGGTTACTAGAGCCTGATCAAACCAGTTTGCAGCACGCTTTCTAAATGTTTCGCTCAAAGCTTGCGCGGGACTTAGTGGATCGTCCACAATAATGAAATCACCACCTTCACCGGTTAATGTTCCTCCAACTGATGTTGCAATCCTACATCCTCTTTGCACTGTTTGAAATTTATATTTAGTGTTTTGATCTTTGCATAATTCTACTTCCGGAAATAGCTCTCTATACCAATCAGATTGCATTATGCACCTTGTATCAAGTGAGTGCTTTTCGCTAAGCAGTCGAGAGTAACTTGCAACTATTATTCTTGCAGTTGGCTGATTCCCGAGTATCCATGCGGGCCATGCAACACTTACGCATACAGACTTCATCGAGCGTGGAGGCATATTGAATATTATTCGTTTTACTTCACCAGCGCTTGCCGCTTCAAGCCTGTCTGCTATGACTTTTATATACTGATAACCGTTATACTCACACCCTGGCACTACCGTTTGAAAGCATAACTCAATGAATTTGAGAAGGTTTATATTGTTCATAAAAATGAAGATTTTATTTACTTTCTTTAAGATTTTATATATAGCTAAATTAATGTAGTAAGGGTTAAAACATGAAAGAAGCAAGAGAGCAAACCAAGAGAGAACTTATAAGAACTCAAAACGGGATGAAAATCGAGACGATTATTCTTCCTAGTAAAAGTATAAATAATCAAAGTGAAAAACATCTGATATATTTTATTGGTGGAAATAGAGCATTAAGTCCTAGCAAAGATTATTCCCAAAATTGGGATTGGGCTACAGAGCAAAGCATTACTGTACATCTCTTTAATTATCCTGGACTTGGTTTAAGTAGAAACAACTCATTGATACGTAGCAATAGAGTTAAATCTGGTATAGCAGTTGTAACTAACTTATTGGAAAAAGGTATAAAACCAGATGATATTATATTATTCGGAGACTGCCTTGGTGGACATGTAGCTGCAGAGGTTCACAAAAATTTCAAGGATAAGGATATACATTTAAGATGTATCGTTAGCAATGCTGCTAGTTCACTCAAACGAGCGTCTCTTTATTACTTTGATTTTATGGCAAAGTTAAAAATTTTTCTTGCTCCGATAATCAAATTAGTACTAAAGGTTTTTGGTTGCCACTGGAAGACACATAAAATCGTAAATTCAATTACTCCTTATACAATATACTTTAATCGAGAGGGAGACAAGACGATTAAACAGCCAGCTCAGCTTGCGACAAAAATAGAAAGAATAGAGCAAAATGATAAGAGGAAAGATTGCCAAAAAAAAGAAGTATTTGAAGATTTTGAGGAATATGAAGAATTTTTCAAGCAGCATATAATATTAAGAAGGAATGATAAATGTATTGATCCTAAAAAAGCTGATAAAGATATACATAAATTGCCAATTACGTGCTTAAAATCTTCCAACAAAACTGATTATACTTTTCCTGAGCTGATTAGTTTATATATTCAAACGACAGATGAGTATTTTTCTAAACATGGCTCACTAAACAATGAAGAGAAGGTTAAAGCATTTAAAGAAAGCAAATTATATAAAGATTTTTCAAGCTATGAAAAATTTTCACATAACAAAAATCCTTCGGAGGCATTACAGGATGTGAAGCTTGATCTCAGAAGGAAAAATCAACAGACACTGGGATGACAAAGGAGGGCAGCATACCCAGTTCATGTTGGCTTAAGAAACTTACCAAACAAAAAAAAGAGGGTTAGGTTTTTTACTAATTAAACCTGTGTAGGTCAAAATAAGTATAAACACTATGATAATGGTATTGGCGAGGTTTGCCAAGCAAGTTTTTGCAGCGGCTTGCCTTGCGTTCTATTACAAAAATTTTGTGGTACTAATGAGTAGCAAAATGATAGCGAATCTAAACTAAAAAGAATACATTCTTACACTGCTTTAAAGTCTACTAAATTCATTTTCAAAGAATAATAATTATAATATACTTTGTGTGTGGTTAAGATAGCTCTGGAATGGCATAAAGAATTACGCCATCATCGAAATGAAACTCGTTATTTGTATCTGCTGCTGTGTACTCTTTATGAATTTTATAAGAGTTATAAACATCATACTCTGCTTTTATATGGTAATCATAATACTGAAACTCACCATTTTCATTGAAAGAGCCAAATTGATCAATTAATGTAGCTATTTTTCTACCTTTTCCACTCTTTGTTAATTCAAATACATTAGCTGGGCAGTAACCTGGATCAGCGGTTCCTTCTGTGATGAGAAATGATGGTTTATCGTTAAGCAACTTGCAGAAATTTGGTTTATATTCCTTTTTCATACAGTTTAAACTTATATACTGATATTCATCTGGAACGTTTGAGTATTGTGGATCATACTTTTTATGTTCAAAAAACTCATTACCTAAGAAATTACAAAACGTTAATTTATAATCATCATTATTACTGGACTTAACGACTTTAAGGTAATGAAAATCTCTAGGAATTTTTACCTCTTCTTCCGTAACGTGATTACGTATGACCAATTGATCATCAAGCATGTAGTAACCTATTTTCGGTAAAGTAGCTACAAGCTTACCGTTCAACATGATATCTGCTTGATAGATATCATCCGACAACTTCTCTCCTTGTTGCAAAGTAAAATCCCGCCCTGCCTTAGTTGTTGCTTCTGATACACCACACTGTTCAGCCTTAGTTAAGTTTTCTATTATTGTTGATATCTCACTTATTTCTAATATATCATGTTCATTTTTTGTGTATTGATATTTATAGCAACTACCATCTTCACATATCGGAAGACACTCTCCATCTTTGTCTGATATAAAGATATTATCTCCTTCTATTGCAAAATAAAATCCACCTGTTTCTTCTTTAATCTTTTGTAGTACTGGGTCATTTTCATCGTTAAAATTGATGAAGTTTAATACTCCAGTTGTTGTACTTTTTCTAGAAATGAACAATTTAGCACCAAAATATGTACTATCTTTTATGTCGTAAAGCAAGATTCCTATTGGCTTTAGTTTAAGTCCTTTTACAATATCATCACTACTTCCGCTTATGATAGCCTCTTGTTCTATAATAAAATCCTCTTCAACAAGTCTATTATTTTCATCATATCTTCTTGCCTTCAGAGGTGAGTTTCCTTTATATAAAACTATTGTATTATTCTCCCACCTCAATTCTACATCTCTAATAGTGGTACCCAGATCAGCTGTGCCAATGTGTGAATGAATAGTATACCCGTTGCCATTGCTCTCCAATTTGTAATATGTAGTGGGAAGTTTAATCAGCTTTTTATAAAGCGGATTTTTATCGTCTATTTTAAATATGTGTTTTTCCATGATATTACCTTAAATAACTAACAACTTTCTGATTAATGGCACTGAGGCTACTAGGAGGAGCGACATACCTCATAAAACTCCTTGGCTGTTCGTTATCTGCCACTATTTTTTCAGTATTAACGAAAGCTCTTTGCTCCTCATTGTCTTTTAATGTTTCCTCCATATGATCTTTGAAAGTAGCGAAAAATTTACTAGTTTGTATGTAATTAGGGCATGATTTTTTTGCAACTACACACAGAAACTTCAACAGCTCGTTATGATTTTCATCATTAGATAATATAATAGTTGACTGTAGTTTCACTGGATCAAAATTTAGACTTTTCTTTGGAATGCCACATTTTGAAGCTGCTTCTTCTAATACCTTTTCAAACTTTATGGCAATATCTGCTGCATCTATTATTTTTGCCACTTCCTGTATTTTATTTTTTACTTTATATTCATCCTGTCCTACAGAAGGATAAAAGAAATTTATTACTTGAGATATAAATGAAATTGGTTTGCTTGCTCCGCTTGTCACTGGTGCGATTTGCCTCCTTTTTCTACGTGTAGGACAAACTTGATGTGTGGGATGTGTTGTGCAAAACATATTTTTTATCTTACTATAAAGTTCTTGAGTATTTTGTTCTGATTTACTTGCTTCATCAGCAAAACTGTCAGCCTCTTCTTTAAAAACTTTAGCTTCTGTGGCAGATCTTTCAGAAGCATTTTTAGCTACCTCTGCTGCATTTTTAGCATCCAAGGTTTCAGTTCTTGTTTGATTAATCTCACGTAAAAATTGATGCACCACATCAGCACCTATTCCATCTTCTCCCTTTGGACCTGGCATTCCTATTGAACCAGTATCTCCTTTACTACCCTTAAGACCAGATCTGCCAGCCCGACCTTTGGGCCCTTGAGGTCCAATATTTCCCTGTTCACCCTTTGTACCTTTTGTTCCATCCATACCTGGCAAACCTGCAAGACCTACTGGACCTATATCTCCTTTTAATCCATCTGTACCTGGCTCACCCTTGTTACCTGGAAGACCTTGTGCACCTGGCAACCCATCTGTACCGATATCTCCTTTCTCACCCATATCGCCTTTTATTCCTATGGCTCCATCTGCTCCTTTAGGTCCAATATTTCCCTGTTCACCCTTTGTACCTTTTGTTCCATCCATACCTGGCTCACCCTTGCTGCCTGGAAGACCTTGTGTACCATTGAAGCCCCTCAGACCTGTTATACCTGGCAATCCATCTTCTCCTTTAGGACCTTGGACTTCTCCTGGATTTTTCCTTAGTTCTTCTGAAATGCTTTGTGTTAGCTCGGTATTATTTGCAAGTTTTTCTACTAATGTATCACTTAGTAACACATCTGCTAGCTCTTGAATTTTGTTATCAGCTAGTGCAATGGCTATTCCTGTGTGAATATCTTGATCATCGATAATTCTTCCTGCAATTTGCTGCTCTAATACTAAATCTCCGTCTTGATTACGGTATTCAAGTACCTGATTAGCAATGGTGCCACCATTAATTAATTTTTGTACAACTTCTTCAGGACTTGCATTTACACCGCTATCCCCTCTATCACCTTTTGTTCCTGGAGCTCCCGGTGTTCCTGGAGCGCCATCTACTCCTTTAGAACCTACTGGACCCTGCGGACCAGGCATTCCTGGTGCCCCATCTGCTCCTTTAGGGCCTGGGGTTCCGTCTTTGCCAGCTTGACCTGGCGCTCCAGTATTTCCTTTATTACCCATACTTCCTTTAAAACCCTGTATACCTTGATCACCCTTTAGTCCATCTATACCTGGCTCACCTTTTTGTCCTTGCACGCCTGGAAGACCTTGCAAGCCCCTTGGACCTTGGTCACCCATATTACCTTTAGGACCAGATACTCCAGTATTGCCTTGAGGACCTTGAACTTTTCCTGGATTTTTTCTCAACTCTTCCGCTACTCCTTCTTGTAATGCTTGGTCATTTATCAAGATTTTTTTACCTTGATCATCTTTTGCTTCTAGCACTGCTTTTCCTAGCTCATCTACTTTATTGTTAAAGAAGTTATGAACAATATTTTCAACTATTGTTTTTGCTGCGCCCACATTGCCTTTTAATTGAGTATATTCAAGTAAATACTTAGCCAATTTTTCCTTATCTATTTTTTGTTCCACCATGTGGAGAGCTTTTGCTTGCTCACCTAAACCACTATGCAATAGAAGGTACTTAGCAAGTCCCCACCCACTCACCTTATCTCCTACAAGAGTATTAGCCTCTTCTTTGTTCATACTGCTTCTATCAACAAGTAATTCGGCAAGTTTTTCTGCAAATTTTTCATATTTCTTAAAGACCATAGGATCGGGATTATTTTGTTGTGTAACATCGCTTGTTATTGCGTTTACAATATGTTTTGCAATTTCTTTCGCTTCCTTTTGAGAAAGTTTATGTACTACTCCTTCAGTGAGTTTTGCTTCATCAACTTTATTCATAAATTCCTGTGGATCGAGATTAATTTTACCAGCAACCTGAGTTGCAAGATTTTCACCATTGCTGTCCTTTGTATTAAGCACTACGTTTCCTAGCTCAGCTTTTTTACTAGTAACTAATTCTGTTGCAATTTCTGTAGTACTTGGGGTATATCCTTTCTCACCCTTTTTACCCTCTGGACCTTTTGCACCTGTTGGACCATTACTACCTTTTGGTCCTTCATTACCTCTATCTCCCTTCGCTCCACTTTGACCTTGTGGACCTGGAAGACCTATAAAACCTGGCTCACCCTTTTGGCCTCGAGAGCCTGGAAGACCTAGAAGACCTGACCGACCCCTTTTACCTGGATAACCCATCATTCCACCTTTACCTGGACGACCAGGGAGACCTAGTTCACCTTTATAACCTGGAGGACCAGGGAAACCTCGCAATCCTTGTTCACCCCTTTCACCTGGGAAACCTATAAGACCTAGCTCACCCTTTTGGCCTTGAGAACCTAGAAAACCTCTATCACCTTTTTCACCAGAAAAACCTCGCAATCCTTGTTCACCCCTTTCACCTTTGAAGCCTGGAGGACCTTGTATACCTTTATCGCCTTTTGATCCATGCGCACCTGACGCTCCAGTATCTCCTTTATTACCTTTAGGACCTTGAATTTTTCCTGGATTTTTTCTCAATTCTTCTGCTACTCCTTCTTGTAATGCTTGGTCATTTATCAAGATTTTTTTACCTTGATCATCTTTCGCTTCCAGCACTGCTTTTCCTAGCTCAGCTTTTTTACTAGTAACTAATTCTGTTGCAATTTCTGTAGTACTTGGGGTATATCCTTTCTCACCCTTTTTACCCTCTGGACCTTTTGCACCTGTTAGACCACTACTACCTTTTGGTCCTTCATTACCTCTATCTCCCTTCGCTCCACTTTGACCTTGTGGACCTGGCTGACCCCTTTCACCTAGATAACCCATTATTCCATCTTTACCTGGAGTACCAGGGAGACCTCTACCACCTTTTTGACCTGGAGAACCAGAGAAACCTTGCTCACCTTTATAACCTGGAGGACCAGGGAAACCTCGCTCACCCCTTTCACCTGGTTCACCTTTGGAACCATCAAAACTTGCTTCACCAGACATACCTGGCTCACCTTTTTGACCTGGAATACCTGGAACACCAAAGAGACCTTTCTCACCCCTTTCACCTTTAGAACCATCCAAACCTGCTTTACCAGGGAGACCTGGAATACCCAAGAGACCTTCCTCACCTTTTTGACCTGGAGGACCTTGTACACCAGCACGTTCTAATCTTTTAATGTCGCTTTCTAAAGCTTTAATTCTTTCTTCTAAATCTATATATTCTTTAGTGTTCACATCAACCTCCAAAAAGTTGTCAAAATTTTCTAAGTTATAATAATAAGGATATAGATCTCGGTTATTGCCATACTCATCTCCAAAATAACCGAGGTTTAAGTCATGGTAATAATCAGTATATGAATCTGAGCTACTGTCATGCTCATATCCAAAATAACTGGGGTGTAAGTCATAAAATTCTTTGCATTCACCATCTTCATCTGATATGCAGCCAACATAATTATTGCCTAACTTTTTTGCTGTAAAATAACTATCTTGCGCTTTTAAGGTCTTTATTTCATGAAAATGAGATAACTTGAAATTATTATCCCTGCGATCGAATATTGGAATAACGTTATTCAATATGTAAACCTCGCCACTAGTGGTATCATATACATGAACGCTCTTATAGTATCTGTATTGCGGTTCCTTAGAAGGCCAGTTTCTTGCTCGTATTGTGAGCCTTTTATCAGACGAATTTTTAAGATTTTCTAAAATAAGACTGATATTTTTGCTACTAATTATGTCTTTTGGATCTATTAAAACCTTGCTATTTTCTAGCAGTTCATAATTAACACTACATTTGTTAGCATTATATGTGTAAACATGGGCATTATTTGCGTAATTTTTGGGTATATGATCAATAGTAGCTATAATAGTATCTTTGCCATCATAGTAATAATAATAAGGTTTATCAGAGGTAGTAACTAAAGCTAATTTATAATCGTTTCCTACCCTTTCTAGCTTTAGCCGTAGCCCTTGAGATAAGTCGTGTAGTACACTTGTCACGTTATACTTCAAATCCAGAATTTGAAAATCCTGATTAGTAGGTTGTTCAGTGATAATGTAAGATATACTAGGTAGGCTAAGTGTTGTTTTGTCATTTACTCTTATTTGAGTAGTTGTTACATAACGAGTTACATTACTGCAATCTTTTTGAGGAACATCTTCCTTTTCTAGTTTAAAACGCATCTCCACCTCCCTTTGCGATTAGATATAGTTAATTTACAGACGTTAATTATTGATTAATAATGATGATAAGTAAATATAATTATGCTTTATGCTAATTTAATTATAAATTGATTTGTGAAAGAAAGCTGTTCTTTTCTGTCATTCCAGCACCTAAACAGTAGTTACTCACAAGCAAAAAGCAGCTAACTTATGATAACATTCGGTGAAATTGTGGAAAGTTTGGATGTCAGTGTCTGGACATTGGCATCTGTTATGTCACAAAAACAAATGTTCATTATAATTGTAATTAGCTATAAGCATCAAAAACTTTACCAATCTAAAAAAGATAAGGTAAGTCCAGAATTTAAATTAATAATTTACTAATGCTTGGCTAAATATAGAGAAAGCTGCTATAATTTTCACCAAAATGAATTTTATAAAAACACCCTTATTGTTATAATAAAGGGTATATAAGAACCTGTCAAGCAGTTTCTTATGACTTAGATTCGATGATAGAATACAATGTAAAATAGCTACTTCTTCAATTTTATTGAAGTAAAGAACTGGTTTCCATTGCGGTAGATGAGCAACATTATTGAATCTTTGCCGTTTTTCTTTACTGCTGAATCAATTTGTTTTTGAAAATCATTAGTGTTTTCAATATCGATTCCATCTAATTGGATAATGATATCCCCTTTTTTAATAACACGCAGTGTGGAATTACTATTACTATCTACACTGGTAACTACTACACCTTTTGTGGGTGCATTATTTTTTAGTTCTTTTGGCAAATTTGAAACGGTTAAACCACTTATATAACTAGATGTTGATTTATTTTCTTCTTGATTATTACCTAGATCATCGTTTGCAGATTCCTCGATTACAACCTTGATATTGACTTCTTTACCCTTTCTAAGTAACTTAGTTTGTACTTTTTTCCCAAGTTCAGTTCTTGAAACCATTTGCGGTAATTGTGTCATTCTATCAATTTTTTTACCGTCAAATTCTAATAATATATCACCTACTTTAATTCCTCCTTTCTCTGCAGGACTACCCTTTACTACACTTGCAACTAGTGCACCTTTGGTGTCTTTTAAACCCAAGGATTCAGCAAATTCTTTTGTTATAGGCTGAACCTGCACACCAAGCCAACCATGTTTTATTTTTTTGCCACTTTTTAATGTGTCAATAATTGACATAGCTAGATTAGATGGTATAGCAAAGCCTATACCCACGTTACCGCCAGATTCAGATGGGGAATAAATAGCAGTATTAATGCCTATAACTTTTCCATTTAGATGAAATAATGGTCCTCCTGAATTGCCTCTGTTAATTGCAGCATCAGTTTGAATAAATTCATTCATAGTACCAATACTAATGTCTCTAGATCTTGCGGATATAATTCCTGTGCTTACAGAGCCACCCAAACCAAATGGGTTACCTATTGCAATAACTGCATCACCAACCCTTGCTGTATCAGAATTACCAAATGCAACAAAAGGAAGATCTTTATCAGAATTAATCTTAAGCACAGCAAGGTCAGTTTTTGCATCGTAGCCTAAAACTTCTGCTTTGAAGTAAGTGTTATCGTTCATAGTAACTGTAATATCTTGGGCGTTTTTAATAACGTGATAATTAGTTACTATTATTCCACCTTTATCTATAATAAATCCAGAGCCAAGCAACACCACCTCTCTGTTAACGCTAGGGCCCCTGTCCATAAAAAACTGATCAAAGTGCTCAAAAAATTCTTTAAAATCATCAAAGAAATTATTTCTTGGTGTAAAAGGAATTTTAGTTCTATTGTTATTTTCTTGCTTAACTATTTGCTCACTTGAAATATTTACAACTGCAGGAATAAGCTCTTCCACTATATCAGCAAGCCCTTGATATACAGGGCCCGCAACCGTTTTTGTGAACACATTAGCATATGAAGAAAACGCAATTAGAAAATATGCAAATATAGATAAAATAAATGCTTTACTTCTCATAAACTATTTCCACCCCTTGTTCAAAATATCTAAGAAATTATTATTTGGTGAAAGCACGAATTTAGTATTATTTTCGGCAAATGATTTACTGTAAGCGCTCATAGAGCGATAAAAGTTAAAAAACTCTTCATCAACCTTAAATGCCTCATTATAAATTCTAGTTGCTTCAGCATAACCACGACCTCTTATTTCATGCGATTCTTTTGCTGCACTAGCAATAATTCCCCTTTTTAATTTATCAGCTTCTGATCTAACTTCCTGCCCAGCTTGCTCTCCTTCTGCTCTAATTTCTTTTGCTTCTTTTTCCCTTTCAGTTTGCATACGGCGAAATATTGCAGAACTATTTTCTTCTGGTAAATCTGCTCTCTTAATTCTTACGTCTATTATTTCTATGCCAAATTTTTCAGCTTCAGAATAAACTCCACGCTGAATCAATTGCATAACCTCTGATCTTTTTTCATTTAACAAACTGATCAACGAAAATCTGCCTATATTTTCTCTTATGTGTGCTTCTATAACCGGATATAATCTTCTAACCAGCCCTGATTCATTCCTCACAGCCTGGTAAAAAGCAACAGGATTTGTTATTTTATATTTTGCATACGCATCTACTATAATACGTTTTTGATCCGCTGTTATCACTTCCCTTGGGATCTTATCAGGACTTAAATCTAAAACTCTTTTATCAAGAAACTCTACACTATTTATGAATGGTAACTTAAAATATAAGCCACTTTCCCTAACATCTCTTACAACCTTACCCAGCTGTATAACTATCGCTTGTTTTGTTTCTTCTACAATAAACATCGAGTTAGATAAAGCAATCAATAAAACAACAAATATGAAAACAAAAACGATTTTAGTATTACTACTCATGGTTATTTTCCTAAATTTGTAAGAGGTAAATAAGAAAACATACCTTTCAGATCATCAGTTACAACAACTTTGTCTACCTTACTGAAAATATTTTCCATAGTTTCAAGATAAATACGATTCTTAACGAGAGAAGGATTCTGTCTATATTCCTCATAAAGAGATAAAAAGCGATTTGCATTACCTTTTGCTTCATTTATTACTTCATTTTCGTATGCTTGTGCATCTAATTTTATCTTTATTGCTTCACCCTTTGCTCGAGGTATAATATCATTACTATAAGCATATGCTTCGTTTATAGTACGCTCTTTGTCTGCACGAGCGCTTTGTACATCTCTAAACGAACTGATTACTTTTTCTGGTGGATCAATTTTTTTCATTTGAACAGATAAAATCTCTATGCCCATTTGGTATCCATCAAGAATCTGCTGCAATAGAATTCTAGTATCTCTAGAAATTTCTGGTCTGCCTTGACCAAGTGCAAAAGAGATCGTGTTTTTACCTATTATTTCTCTCATGGCACTTTCGGCAGCATTTTTAACACTGAAACCTGGTTTGTAATCCCGCACTTTGAATAAATAGTCCTTAGCATCTCTAACGCGCCACTGAACCTCGAAGTTAACGTTGACTATATTTTCATCTCCAGTTAGCATCACACCTTCACCGCGATCTGTATCTCGTCCATAAGAACCACTTACACCAATTTCTTCACGATTTACTTCCTTAACATTCACTTTGAAAACCTTACCAATAGGATAGGGAAAGTGATAGCGCAAACCAGATGTTTCTGTATCAGAATATTTGCCAAAAGTAAGTTCTATGCCTTCTTCGCTAGGATGAACAATATAAAATCCAGTACAAACATAAAGCAGCAAAATAATGAAAATGATGAAATAAGGTTTTTTGCCTCTATTTCTGGTGAAGCCATTAAAAAAGCATCTTATATCAGACATAGCTTTACTTAAAATATCTTCATTATTGGAACCTACCGGTTTCTTGCCAAGATTCCAAGGATTATGCTCATCCATAAAAATTATTGATTTTATAACTAATACGCTGATATTACTTAATCTTATCAAAAAATGCAAAACTATTTTATTTGCAAATTAATTATCAGAGCGAAAGGTATGATCATACACTGTCTTTTCCCTGTATGATATGGTCGATTCTACAGAATTTGCTGGCTTTGAATTCCTTATTGTCATTCTTGAGATGCACTACGTCTTCGTGAAAACTACTATGATTTTTTAATAATAAAAACGCTAGAATTGTAGTAACTAGTAAGATGAACGCTCTTTTTCTATACCTCATACAATCTTGACATTAATGCCAATAAGCCAAATTTCTCTTATCTTTCAACAGAGTTAAAAGACAGGACAAGTATCTTTAGTCTATATTAACTCAATTTTGTTTACAGTCTTAGAGGTAGCATTGTGCAAGTAAATAGATGTAGATATTGCTAAACAAAAATATGACAATTTCTCACCTCCGCTCAAACAATTTTTCAATATCACTTAGTTTCACTTCTATATAAGTTGGTCTGCCGTGGTTGCATTGTCCAGAATGTGGCGTTTTTTCCATTTGCCTCAATAATTCATTCATTTCCTCTAATTTCATCTTCCTACCTGCTCTAATTGATCCATGACAAGCAATTGTGGCTAGTATTTTATTTACTTTATCTTCTATAGGCAGTGTATCCTCTATTTCTGTTAATCTATCCACTACATCAATGAGCATCTCCTTCACATCTATTGCTCCTAAGATTGCAGGGACTTCTTTTACTATGACCTTATTTTCTGATTTAATTTCAATATCAAAACCCATTTCGAAAAGCTTATCTTTATAAATTTCAATCATCTCCATTCCAGCTCGATTATTGATTTTAACTGTTTCAGGCAAAAGCAATTTTTGTCTTTTTATACTTGATTTTTTTTTAAGCACTCGTATACTAACCTTTCATGGGCTGCATGCTGGTCTACTATAATTAATTTGTCTTTTACCTCGGCAATAATATAAGTGTTATAGACTTGACAGTGTGCAAACCCAAGGGGATAGTCCTCTATCAAATCAGTTTGTTCCCTTTCTAGAACTATAGTTCCTGCTTGTGGTAGAGACTTTTGCATACCAGTATAATCAAACGATTTTGAATGCTCTGACAAGCTTTTTACCTCTACATTTGGAGAAGTAAACTCTCTCATTAACTGATTTTCAAAAGGACTTATTTTCTTTTCATAAAATTCTTTTTGAGTACCAAAACTCTCTGTTGTTGAAGTAATTGGACCACACGCTGGAATGATATCAGAGGTACCTATTCTTGTTGATAATATTTTTATTAGCCCTCTTCTCACTATTTCATATATTAGCCTCTTGTTCTGAAATCTTACCTCTGATTTGTTTGGATGCACATTTACATCTACTTGATCATACGGTATCTCTAAGTGCAGTGCTGCAAAAGGATATCTATCACTTGGAATAAAGTCGTGATACGCATAACGAATCGCACCAACAAGTAGATTGTCCTTAATAGGCCTTCCATTGACAAACGTATGGACCATATCAGACTTACCACGATTGACAGTTGGTCTACAGATGTGTCCTGTGAGTTTAATGCCGTCTTCTTCTTCGTTAATTTCCAGGGAATTATCCTGAAATTCCTTCTCTACTTCACACAGTCTGCTAAATAACGAAGCATGCTTAGCATATTTCAGAAGCTTTTTATTCCCGGAAGTAAGAGTAAACCCAATACTATAGTTGATCATCGCTAAATTATTTACGATATCAATGATGTTCTGCGTTTCCGCCCTTTCAGTTTTTAAGAATTTTAATCTATTGGGAGTAACAAAAAATAAGTCTCTTACTTCAATATGTGTGCCTTTTAATAAAGAACAAGGTGTAACCTCTCCTATTTTTTCTCCCCCCTCATAGCTTATAGACCATGCTTCATCTGCCCCATTTGCCTTAGACGATAACTTTATTCTACTTACTGCTGCAATTGAAGGCAAAGCCTCTCCTCTAAAGCCAAGGTACTTGATTTCTATTAATTCACTATCACTTAATTTTGAAGTAGCGTGACGCGTAAACGCAAGTTTTAAGTTATTCTTCTCTATTCCACTTCCATTATCCATCACAGTAATAAGATTGCGCCCACCACTCTCTATTTTAATTTCTATCTCTGAACTTCCAGCATCTATTGCATTTTCCACTAATTCCTTTACTACGCTTGCCGGCCTTTCTACTACCTCTCCTGCTGCTATACGATTTATAGTTTTCATGTCTAAAAGGATTATTGCCATAAGCTCATTATAATGTTGGTTTCTCTTTTACTGCTTTGGTCTGTTTTTCTCTCCATTTTTTTAATCTACCTGCAATTTCACTGTTAGAAATCGATAATATGGATGCTGAAGTAATTGCAGCATTGCATGCCCCACTCTCGCCTATAGACATTGTTGCAACTGGAACACCCTTTGGCATCTGCACTATAGATAACAGACTATCTAGCCCATTTAATTGCTTGCTGTGCACAGGAATACCAATAACAGGTAAATAAGTAAGCGACGCAGTCATACCAGGCAAATGAGCTGCCCCTCCTGCACCAGCTATAATAACCTTAAAGCCTTTTTCTTGAGCAGACTTAGCAAAATTAAAGAGTCTCTCTGGTGTTCTGTGTGCGGATATTATAAATACATCATGTGAAATTTCCAATTCTTTTAATAAATTAATAGCATGAACCATAGTGCCATAATCCGATTCGCTTCCCATAATTATAGCAACATCTTTTTTCATTTTTGCTGTATTCAACATAATTTTATTTACTAACTAAATAGTGTTTCAGAAGCAACAAATATTTAAATTACATTGCGAATATAATATGGCATTCTCATTAAATAGAAATTTTGAAAATTGAAATTAATCTCTAATGAAAATATAGAGGTACAAATTTCTGATGTAAGAGTCTGCTCATAGTCTTTTCAGAAACAAAGCGATGGAAGCCAGAAGAAGGTTTGTAGGCTAGTATTGAGTTTTTGCTCGCCACAGTCTTCTACATTTTTCCAACCAAGCAAAAAATAACCCATCTTTTGGTCCACTGACAACCACTTTTTAGAATGTATAGCACTCCACAGAATATGCCATACAAATCAACTTTTCTTGGTCTTGTTTTCTTCCTACTGCTCTCCAGTATTAGCCTGATTTTTTCAAATTGCTCTCGACTTATATCACTTGTTTTGCATAGATATACCTCATTCTTAATCTATGCTTATTTTACCTCATCATCTAGAGATTCTTAACGAGTTCTTACAGCGCTATGCCGTTGTCACATAAATTGCATATTTGTCTATCAACTGCACTAAAACTTTTTACATAGCCTTTTCTTTTGCCATTATCTGCGTTTAACACTTTGAGTACCAATTATGTATAAGCTGTTTCCGACCATTGTTTCTTCGCAACTACTTCTTTCATGCTCCAAAACACTTTTTTTACTTCCGCTATGCTTTTCACTTCATTTTTTAAAATAATCTTGCCATTTTGGAAACTCTGTTAGCCCACTCAAAGTAACTTTTTAGAACCTATAACACTCCACAAAATACACTATAAGTCTTTTTGGTTCTGTTTTTCTATAGAGCTCTGCTCAACTCTTTCCCTACTTATCTTACTTTGTTTTCATGATTTATATACTCTATCCCTGACCTTATTCCTTTCTTGAAACCATATACAATCTCTAAAACGAGTTTGTAAAATGATTATTTCTATATTTTAAACTTTATAGTTTTAATTTATTCTTTCTATTAGTGATTTTTTTAACAAAATAATAATTTAAAATTACTAGTATTTTGATAGAGATATAGTCAACTTAAAATTTTAAGATCAGTATATCATTATAGTTATTGACAAATTATATAATATTAATATATTGGTATATTAAATATTATGATATAATACTTAATAAAGCTAATTGGTATGTGAGAGTAAAAATTATGGAAATAATATCATTAAACAATCTGGATAGTACAGAAATAAAAGCAAAGTTGCTTTACATAATAAACAAAATTGTAGAAAAAAATACTTGGACTCAAGCTTGTGCGGCTGAGAAACTTGGTATTGATCAGCCAAAGGTGTCACAAATTAAAAATGGTAAAATAGATGGTTTTTCTTTAGAAAGACTGTTAGGGTTTTTAAGAAAGCTTGATCATGAAATAACAATTACAATAACAGAAAATCAAGCAGTAAAAGCTAAAACAGAAAAAGTAGAGTATGGAGTTGCATCTCAATAGATACGCAGTTGACATCTTATTTTTTGTGATATAGTATAAAGCTTATCAAGGTGGTGTTTTATGGTTGAATCTATTGCAGAAAAGTGTGTAGAACAGGTGCATAACCGTTTTAAATTGGTTCTGCTGGCAAGTCAAAGAACGCATGATTTAAGTACAGGGACAAGCGATCCAGTTCAAATGGTTAAGTTTAAAGGGCATAAGGACACTATAGTTGCTTTATATGAAATAGCAGAAAAGAAGGTAGATACTCATGAGTTGTTTAACCTTTTGGTGAAAAGGTGCAAGGAGTACATGAAAGGAAATATGAATAATGCTTACAGTCGTAGTCCAAGTAAGCTAGCGAGTTTGTTAAATTTTTCTGATCATCAATTTAACACAGATCTTGATATAAGTCAAGGAAGCCAAGATGATGAAATAGATGATCAAGATAGCGGTGAAGAAGTACCAATTTAGAAATCTGCAGAGGTTGTATAGTTTATAAATGATTAGCATTGCTATCTATGCACTTTTGTCCTGTATGAGTGTAATGTTATGTTGTATAGTGTTTAGATCAAGTGATGTATACAATAAGGTTTTAGCATTCAATAATTTTTCAACGCAAGTAGTTTTACTCATAACAGCAATATCAATCATTCTTAATAATTTCTTTTTAATTGATATAGCACTACTGTATGCTAGCATTAGTTTTATATCAACTATAGCACTAATGAGATTAATGTTGTTTTGATAATTTATGATAGCATCCATTCTCATATTTTTAGGTGTTTGTTTAGTAGTCATTTCAAGCGTAGGAGTAATAGTATTTCCTGATTTCTATACTAGACTACATGCTGCAGGTATTGCAGATTCTAGTGGCGCAATGTTGTTGTTGATTGGTTTTGCTTTGCAAAATAAATTTTCAATCAATACTATTAAAATTATATTATTGATTTTTATAATATGGATAGCCAATGCAACTAACAGTTATATTTTAGCGCGTACTCATTATAAAAGTAAGGACTATTCAAGAAGATTAAGATGCTGGAAATACTAAATCTAATATTACTTTTGCTGTTACTCACGGTTACTATTTTTATAGTCCTTTCAAAACACTTAGTTGTAAGTGCTGTTCTAATGTGTGTATTTAGTTCACTTATTGAGCTTATATACTTGATTATGAATGCGCCCGATGTTGCAATTACTGAAGCTTCTGTCGGTGCAGGACTGAGCACAGTCTTTACGTTTGCAGCACTCTCTTTGATAAAGAATCACAAAGTAAACTTATCTCATAGCCCCATAACACTTTTTTTTATGTTGGTTTTGACTGCATGTTTATCATACTTTATGATTCAATTGCCAGATTTTGGCAGTCATGATGCTCCAGTCCATTTGCATGTTGCTCCTTATTATATAGAAAATACTGAAAAAGCTACTGGTATTCCTAATATAGTGACAGCTGTTTTAGCAAGCTTTCGTGGCTATGACACGTTTGGAGAAACTATAGTAGTTTTTACTGCTGCACTTTGTGTAATATTAAAGGAAGAAAAAGAAGATGATTAAAGATCCGATATTAAGTGTAGTAACATTTTTGATGATACCTTTTATCACTTTGTTTGGTTTATACATACAATTTCATGGTGACTACACTCCAGGTGGAGGTTTTCAAGCAGGAATAATTATTGCCTCTGGGGTAATATTATATTCAATGTTATTTGGCATATCTACAACTTTAAAAGCAATACCTTACTCTGTGATCAAATTTACTAACGTGCTAGGTATTTTAACCTATGGGGGAACGGGTATTATAACAGTTTTACTTGGCCAAAATTTTTTATCTTATAATATATTATCAACTAATAATAGCACAGGTCAAAAATTGGGTATTTTCTTAGTGGAGCTGGGTGTAGTATTTACCGTCTGCTCTTCCATGCTAATCATATATATAAGTTTTGCTCGTAGGAAAAAACAATGACCCTATATAATTATATAATCATTACTATATTAATGGTGCTAGGTTTGTATATTATTATAAACGATAAAAATTTAATCAAAAAAATGATAGGGTTAAGTGTCTTACAAGCATCTATTTTGTTATTTTACATATCTCTCGGATACATAAAAAGTTCTTTGCCTCCTATATTGACTTCAAATTTTTATTTATATAGCAATCCTATACCTCACGTTTTAATGCTTACTGCTATCGTGGTTGGAATTGCAACATTTTCAGTTGGATTGTCCATAGCAGTAAGAATGGAGGGAATAATTGATTAAGAAGAGTGTGTATAAATTAACAGTATCTTAAACTATATGAAGTAGCAAATAACTATAAATTAAGAATAAAACTATAAGCTTGCTCATTGTAAGTTTATTTGATAATAAGAAATAAACTTTTAAACTATAAAGGTAATGATGTCAACTATTAATGATACAGAAGATAGAAAAAAAATTATCAGAGCTCTTGTAACTAAAGGTATAAGGAAGGGTGGTTTTATCACCTTTGATGATATAAATGATAAGTTGTCAGATGAAAATTTTTCATCTGATTTTATAGATGATACTATATCTTTATTGCAGGACTCTGGAATTAACATACTTGAAAGTAGCGAAGATGAGGAAGAAGCTCCTTCTAACAGTGATAGTAGCAAACTTGATGATAACGAGACATCGTTGAATACTAATGCAACTTTAGTGCAAAATGATGATCCAGTAAGGATTTATTTGCAAGACATGAGCTCTGTAAAGCTTTTGTCACGAGCAGATGAAATTGAGATAGCAAAAAAAATTGAGTCTGGAAAGCATAACATGTTACGTGCAATAATTGAAACATCAGCGGCATTCAATATGATAAAAATGTGGCGTGATGATTTAAGTGGGGGAACTTTTTTACTGAGAGAAATTATAAATCTGGATGCAATTTATAATTCTGATTTTAATGTGGTACCCAAAGAAAAAAGTGAAGCTGAGGATATTCCTGAAGATGCTAAAGACTGTGTTGATGATGAGGAAAAAGGTAATGATGAAAAGGGAAATGAGAGTGAAGATATAAGTTCAGTGAATTTAAATATTTCTGTTCTTGAAATGGAAAGTGATTTATTGCCAAAGGTTATAATGGCATTGGATGAGATAATCACTTTAACAAATGAGGCATTGATATTGAAAAAAAATTCTAAAAGTTTCTCTAGTGAGCTAGAAAACTTATATAATCAAATATGGTCTCTAGCATTACAAGTTAAGTTTAGTGATGCTGCTATTGCAAGAATTACACAAAAACTTTACGAAATAAATAGATTAATTGTGCTTGAAGAAGCTAATCTTATTGCTGAGGCTAGAAAGTACGATATTGATAGAGAAAGTTTCTATAATGTTTATGGTGATGTACTTTTAAAGCACGAGTTGAGAGAGATAAGTCTTCTAAAGATCAATGAAAACCAGTCTTCTTTTACAGGTAAATTAAAAAATAAATTCTTAAGGTTTATAAACGATAACTATGAGCATATAGCTAGTGCCTTAAGCAGTATTAAGCATCATGTACAAGGAGATAATGTGCAAGAGTTTAAGAAGCTAATCAAGAGAATACAAAAACACGAACGAGAAGTCTCTGAAGCAAAACAAGAGATGATTAAGGCTAACTTAAGGCTAGTGGTTTCGATTGCTAAAAAGTATTCAAAAAGAGGTCTTGATCTGCTTGATTTGATACAAGAAGGCAATATTGGTCTTATAAAGGCCGTAGATAAGTTTGATTATAAACGTGGATATAAATTTTCGACTTATGCTACTTGGTGGGTAAAACAATCGATCACTAGGGCAATACCTGAGCAGTCTAAAGTAGTTAGAATACCAGTTCATATGGTAGAAATTATCAGTAAAATCAATAAAGCATTAAGAAAGATGACTCATAGAATGAGTAGAGAGCCAACATTAGAGGAATTAAGTATAGAATTGGAGATGCCGATAGAAAGAATACGCAAAGTTATGAAAATAGCAAAAGATCCGGTAAGTCTTGAAGCTCCAACAGGTAAAGATGATAATAGTACCTTCGGTGATTGTATAGAAGATAAGCGAGTTTCTAAACCAGAGGATGCTGCAATACTTGCTGACTTGCGCGGTATTACGACCAATGTTCTTGCAACTTTAACAGCAAAAGAAGAAAGAATTCTAAGAATGCGTTTTGGCCTTGGTAAAGATGGAAAGGAGCATACTTTAGAAGAAGTAGGAAAAATTTTTAATGTAACACGTGAGAGAATTAGGCAAATAGAGGCAAAAGCACTGCGCAAGTTGAAACATCCAAACCGCGCTAGAAAATTTAGAGGGTTCTTTTAAGTATACGTGTCAAGTTAAGAAGAAGCTGATTTTGCCGGGAAAAAGTGGAGAAAAAGTCAGAGCGTTTTTAAAATAAAACGTTTTTTCAAAAAGGTATGATATGAAGGAAATACACAATAAAGTTTAAAATGGGGGTTGTAAAAAAGTTGCACCGCTATTTTTCTTTTTTTATGAATCTAATGAAACAACATGCTAATCTACGGTAAATATTATGACAAACAAAGATGACAATTCTAATTCAAAGTATAGAAATTTTTATGTTCTGGGTGATAGTTTATCCGATAATGGTGCAATCATTAAAATTTAAAATAACTTATCCTTTGTAAGAAACGTGAAATTTAGTTCCCCCTTTCATCAAGGAAGATTTTTAGTAATGGTCCTACTGCTGTTGAATATGTAGCAAAGTATTTAGGTTTAAAAGAATTTAAGCCGAGATGGAGTTACTCATTTTTTGGCAAATGCCACGAACAGCAAGGTCACAACTATGCGGTTTCATATGCAACAGCATCTGAAATTCTTGACCTTATTTTTTCTTATTTCTTCAATAAATTTCGTTTAGCTAACCAGCTAGATGTGGTAATTAAACATCATCCAGATATAGGTAAAGAAGATTTATTTTGCATCATAATCGGCGGAAATGATATTATGGTTGCCACTGTTTATAACAGTGTTAAAGCAGAAAAAGTATTGAAACAAGCAGTTAGTGAAATATGCAATGCACTTAAGGTTCTAAATGAACATGGTGTAAAGTATGTGGTTGTTGCAAATGCGCCTGAAGTTGGCTTAATACCAGCTTTTAATAAAGATGAAAAAGCAAGAGAGCTAGCTGCAAAGCTCACAAAGAGTTTCAACGCAAAATTAGCTAATAGATTATATGAAGAAAAGTACATGTGAAATCAAAACATTCGATCTTAACTCTAAAATGAAAAGTATGCTTGGCAAATATAAGAGCAAAGGTTTAAACAATCAAGATGCATGCATATCAAACCTTACTATTACCCATAAGTATAAAGTTCAGTAGCAAGCCTCCATCCTTCTGATAAATCAAAGAGACGTCTCCATCCTTTCCAAAGGGTAATAGGTCCAGGTTCTGGGTCATTTTTTCTGGCTAAGTGGCCTCCAAGCTGAGCAATCCATGAAACAACCTCTTTTATAGTAGGAGTTACATTTGGGCATTTGTGTATTTTCGCGTATAAAACTTTCCACTCTTCTTCAGCTAATAAAGTAGTGTTGGATTGGTTCTTGCAATTGTTGTAATAAAAAAAATTCTCCAAGCAATAACACTCATAACCGTTAAATACCTCATTAATCTTTCTGCTGTTTCAAGTCTACATTCTTCAACTTTAAGGCCGGATTTTAAAATTTTATGAAGTATCTCTATCTTCCATCTAAGACAATACCAACTAACCTTTTCAACTGCCTCATCAAAAGTATTAACAGGAAGATTCGTTAAAAGCATCCACTCTAGCGGACTTGCTTCAGGAGGACAGAACACCATAAACTGCATAAAGTGGTAGGTTATATAACTCTTTATACCTTATGTGCCTTTTAGGCGGATCCATCATAAACTTCCCAAACTTAACCTCTAAACATGCTGTTCTTTTTGGCTTATTATCTCTAGCAGGGATTTCAATTTCTATTGTACCAATGCTAGAGAAGTCTTCAAAAAATTCCATAATTTTTGTTTATCGTTGGAAAATCTGGATTTTCTATTTATATCTCGATCTTTGGAAGCTCTTACTAAAACTGCTGAGTTAAGATTACGTGCAAGTTCAAAAAATTCATAAATATCTGCCTCTCTATCACATACAGTTATAGCTTCAGTTTTAGTTGAGTCTATATATGCTATCTGTTTTCCTTAGGCTTTCTAGCCACTTTATACTTTCTTTATCTTCAATATGTGCTCTTTTACGATTCCTCTCTTTTAGCTCTTTGGCTTCTTCAGAAACAGGTGGTCTCGAGTAAATTTTTTATTCCTAATGCCAAGCCTTCTGTACTAACAGCAAAAGCTGTATGCAGCATAACACCTTTACTACGTTTTCTTGAGATAATTCCCAACCCACTTGCCATTTTTATACCCTCAATATTTGCAAACTTTAATATTCTAATACTTTATTTATAAGTCCATTTATATTTGTGGGTAATAGTAAGATATCAAACATCACAGACCAGTTTGTGGAAGGGGGATTTAGAAAAAATATAAAGATACTCTTAAAGTTGATATTTAAAGGAGAGCTTAATATTTACTATAATCCTGGATGGCTTTGTTGAATAGCTAGTGTTATATTGTAAGGAGAAAAGCTTTTCAATATATGGTTACTAACGCATTTTGTTGTAAAATAAGCATTTTTCAAACAAGTATAACTTATGCCGCAAAAAATGAGAGTAAGTAACCAAAGAGAATATAACGAGTTTCTCAAAAAAAAGAGGAAATGTTTTTCATTTTGTTAATAGAAAATTGGTATGAAAATAGTCCAAAAGTTGCAGGTGCACTTATAGTGGTAAAGTTGTAATTTTAATACACATATCTTTTTAGAATTGGCTTGAGACAAGCTGTAGGTTTTGTAAAAGGTTATATGGTACAAATAGGCAAAAAACTTAAGGTTATCAGCTATACACAAGCTTCCAGAAGATTTAAAAAGCTTAATTTGAAGATTGATGACCATAGAACCAATAAAGATGATTTGGAAAATATTAAAATTGCCGTAGATAGCACTAGAGTTAGTATCTACAATAATAACGGTGGGCATAATACTCGAAAAAGAAAATACAGTGGCTATGGTCAAGTAAGAAAACTACATGTTGTTTTAAACGTAAATGATAAGAATAGTGGTGTTGCTGTGCCGGTCTGCGATATGTTAGAGGAAGTCAGTGATAAATATAACATTTGTTCTATTCGAGCAGATGCGGCTTATGATATAAAAAGTGTGTATAAAGAATGCAGAATATTGTGCCTATTATTCGCCCTAGCTAAAATTTGTTTAGCTATCAGAAAGAAACAAGTAGAATATGAGAATTATGAAGATGGTATTAATGAATGGAAGAAAAAAGTTAAGTATGGAGCACGGTCTTATATTGAAGTCTTTTTCTATAGGTTATTTGGGTTTGGCGGGAGTGTTAAATAAACTGTGTCAAACCAAGAAATAAAAATATAATTGATATAAAAAAACGGAGGTTTGACATGAGTCAAGTAAATAAAACTACCGGTTTGGTAGATTATAAAGAATTAGAAACCTGTCGTCTATACGAGAAGGAAGACCGCTAACAGGAAGAGATGACACCGTTTATAAAAAAGCTGCTTGAGGCAAGTCTGGAAAGGTGAAATAGAACACCACTTGTCTGGTGAAAGCGAAGAAAATAATCGAAGAAATGGGAAAAACTTTACGTACAACTCATTTGAGTTGTTAACACCTAGAGACAGGGAAGGAAGCTTTGAACCCCAAATAGTTAGAAAAAGACAAACAACAGAACTTGAAGCAAAGGTCTTAAGCACATTTGCCAGTGGCATGGAGATATAGCGTCACATATTGAGGAAATTTACGATCATAAAATATCGGCGGCAGAGATATCAAGTATTACTGACAAACAGTAATCAACGAATGGCGTAGTCGTCCGCTGCAGTCTGTATATCCGATAGTTTTCATGGTTTTTTAAGGAGTTGTGTAAGTAAATGTATGTATAATATATTAGCAAAATGGCAGAAAAGAAGTTTTATTTAGCTGAAAGTGAAGTTCTGGTTGGGAGTACTAAATGATCTCAAAGAGAGAGGAGTGGAAGATATTCTAATTGCATGTGTAGATGGGCTAAAAAGCTTTCCTGCAGAAATAAACGGTGTGTTCCCTAATGCAGAATGTGTATAGTGCATCAGATACGTAACTCACTGAAGTATGTAGCTAGTAAAGAGTTTTTTGAGTGATTTAAAGAAAAGCTTCAAGTAAGGAAATTGCCGAGAATTATCTGTTGGAATTAGATGAAAAATGGGGCACAAAGTACCCTATAATCTTGGCAGAATAATTGGGAAAACCTATCTGGTTATTTTAAGTATTCCGACCCAGTTAGGAGGATAATCTATACTACTAATCCCATAGAGGGGCTACATAGGCAAATTAGGAAATTCACCAAAACCAAGGGCTCATTTACTAGCATAAATGCCTTGTATAAATAGGTATATTGTGCTATAAAGAAAGTGGAGGAGAAATGGACTATGCCTGTACATGATTGGGCATTGACTATATCTCAGCTCGACATTTTCTTTCCCAACAGATTGAAAATTGAGTTGAATTAAAAATTCGGTTTGACACAGTTTATTTAACACTCCCGGTTTGGCTTGAAAAATAAATCAGAGGTAAATCGTGTGTTAATTAAGTGCTACTTACTGAACAAATTTACTGATATAGGTATGGCTAAATTTAAATTAGCTGTGTAAATTCATTGTGATTTACATGCCTATCAGTGCTATGCAACATAGCCACACCGATTTTGGAACCTGGACAAACTTTGATAATGCTACTTTTCATAAGTCTAATAAGATTACCGAACTTGCTAAAGGGGTTGGTGCAGAAATTTTATATCTGCCTCCGTATTCTCCAGATTTTAACAAAATTGAGCATCATTGGTTTGCTATAAAAAACAGAATCAGGAACTCTATTCACATCTTTTTGTCATGCTGTTGATTCTTCCTTCTTATGACCTTTTTGGACTGTTATGAGAAGGGCTATACTTATGTTTTTATTGTATGTTTCTTTTTTTTCCTAAAAAAAATCTTTTCTGCTTTTTTTTGCTCTCTCTATGGGAGTTTCTGTTCCGTCTACTACCAGAATCTCATATTGCATTTAATAGCTCTTTTTTTCCAGGCAATGCAAAATCTTGATGCTTTATCAGCGAATGCAGGCACTTTCACTTAGTACGGTAGTGCCATTAACAAATGATCTTCCATGCCTCCTTTTGCCTTTTTCTTAGCCTCTTCCTCTATTAAAATTTCTATTATTTTTTCGAACGTTTTTCTTTTTACTCCTGTCAATCTCCGTAACTCCTCTTCATCAAGTTTACTTATTTGTTTGTATTTCATACCTTCACTAATGTTGCTTTCGGTATGTTCTTGCATATTCCTAAGTTATGCAAGAAATCTTTTGTTGCGTGGCATCTTGTATAGTGTTGATTTAAGATATGATATAGCTATTTCAATGCAAATAAATTTATTGAGCAAATAGCACTTAGTTCTTTAAAATTATGTTTTTAGACATACAGTTAATCATTTATTTTCAAAGCCTCAATAAAAGCATTCTGTGGAATGTTTATGTTTCCTACAGAATGCAATCTTTTCTTACCTTTCTTCTGCTTTTCAAGCAACTTCATCCTTCGTGTGACGTCTCCACCATAGAGTTTGGCTGTTACATCTTTTCTATACGGGTTAATTGTTTCTCTCGCAATAATTTTACTGCCCACTGCCGCTTGAATCGCGATTTTATATTGCTGACGTGGTATCAAGTCTTTCAAACGTGCACATATTTCGCGTCCCCTTTTTTCTGCCCTACTTTTGTGAACGATGCAGGCTAATGCATCCACAGGCTCTCCATTAACTAAAAAACTCAATTTATCTATTTGACTTTCCTGGTAATTGGAAATTTCCCAATCTAAACTTGCATATCCCTTGGAAATTGATTTTAGTCTATCGTAAAAATCAAAAACAACTTCAGACAGCGGTAATTTATACTTCAGCAGTGCTGTTGTCGTATTACCAATATAAGATAAGTCCTGCTGTTCTCCTCTCCTCTCTTCACACAGAGATAGAATTTCTCCTAAATATTGGTCAGGTACCATTATAGTTGCAGTAATCCATGGTTCTTCTACCATTTTAATTTTTACTGGATCTGGCATGTCGCTTGGATTATGAATATTCAGAATCTCGCCGTTTTGTGTTGCAACCCTATATATAACACTTGGTGCAGTTGCTGTTAGATCTAAATCAAATTCTCTCTCGAGTCTTTCTTGGATAACTTCTAGATGCAGCATTCCCAAGAAACCACAACGGAATCCATAGCCTAGCGCATTTGATGTTTCAGCTTCAAAAGTAAAACTTGCATCATTTAAATGCAGTTTTTCCAGTGCTTCCCTTAAATATTTAAAATCATCTGTGTTGTTGGGAAAAATACTGCAAAATACCACAGGATGGACTTCTTTAAAGCCAGGTAATGCTTCACTGCATGGCCTTTTCTCTTCGGTAATAGTGTCCCCTACTTTGCAATCTGCCATCTCTTTCATTGAAGCAATTATAAAACCAACTTCACCTGCTGAAAGTTCACTAGTCATAACTTTTTTAGGAGTGAAAATACCAATATTATCCACTTGATATGTAGCATTATTAGACATCATAACAATTCTCATGCCTTTTTTTAGAACTCCATTTTTAACTCGCACTAAAATTACTACCCCTAGGTAAGGGTCATACCAACTATCAACTAAAATTGCTTGCAGTGGAGGATTTATATCACCTTGAGGAGCTGGAAGTTTTGTCACTATAGCTTCAAGTACATCTTTTATCCCAAGCCCAGTTTTTGCCGATATCAAAATTGACTCACTTGCATCAATACCAATTACTTCTTCAATCTGAGACTTTACTCTTTCTGGATCTGCAGCAGGAAGGTCGACTTTATTAAGCACAACTATTATCTCATGATTATTGTCAATTGCCTTGTACACATTTGCCAAAGTCTGAGCTTCCACTCCTTGGCTGCTATCTACTACCAAAAGTGAACCTTCACATGCGGCTAAGCTTCGGCTGACTTCATACGAAAAGTCGACATGACCTGGAGTATCCATGAGATTTAGGCAATATTGATTACCATCCCTTGCAGTATAGCTTAGTCTTACCGTTTGTGCTTTGATTGTGATTCCACGTTCACGCTCTATATCCATTGAGTCAAGTATTTGATTGGTCATTTCCCTTGTCTCAAGAACGTTACATTCTTCTATTAAACGATCAGCAAGAGTTGACTTCCCATGATCTATATGTGCTATTATTGCAAAGTTTCTTATATTGTTCATAGATCTACTTATTTAAGTAGATCTATTTTACATTTTAAGTATTGTAAGAGCAATTACTTATCTCCCTTTTTGCTAAAAACATGAAGTTGGAGCCTTTACTAGTGGCCGGAAATGCTCATTAGCTGATGATGATTGACTAAGTTTGCTACTTGCCTCATCGCTTTGCTGGCTATTCTGCTTACATGTTGTTACTGCATCAGCAAGGCTTAGGTAAGTATTACCAACTTTAATTTTTACATCTTTATTTTCTTCTAAATCTTTATTATCTGGTTTATCACTTACTATTTTAATAGTGCCATCGCTATTAGCACTTAATGTAATGCTACATTCCCTTTCATCTATATACCAGTTAAACTTTATTTTATACTGAGTTGTGGTACCTAAATAATAATATCTAACCCCCTTATATATGTGACCATTGATAGATTCTTTTTGATCACCATTTGAAAGAAAGAAACCAACAATATTGTTTTTTTTACAAAAATCACTATTTAAAAATTCGCTTACTTTAATATCTGTGCTTTTATTGTCTTCTTTTAGCTTAATTGTTGCATAAAGAAGATTTTGATCCCCATACTTTGTAATTGATACCGCATCAATAGTGCCGCTTTCTATGCACTTGCTAAACTCTTCTTCAATTTTCTTTTCTAATTCTTTTTGCCTTGCTGCATTTTGTTGTTGCATTTTTTCTAGCGCTTCTTTCATTTTTTTCTGAAGTGATTCGGTATTACTAATTAACTTTTCTTCATCATAGCCTAAGGTCACGTATGCTTCACTGCCATTAAGTTAAGGGAAAGTGATGGACTGTATTGTAAAATCAGGTAAGATCCACAAATTAAAAGAAGTAATGACATGAGTAAAAAAAAGAATAATCATGTTTATAAAAAATAAATTGATGAGTTTAAACTTTATAAACGCACACAGAGCATCCTCAAAAGACTTCTCACGAAAAAGAAAGCTGCCCTTCATTAATGTATTTCTCCTGATTTTTAGAAAGAGTGTAAAGTCATTACAAGTAATGCTTAATGAGTTTGTTCTGCATACAAGAAAAGATTACACAATTACGGCAAGTGCATTTACTCAAGCAAGAAAGAAGCTAAAGCATACTGCGTTTTCAGAGTTAAATGATGATATAGTTTCCCTATACTACCAAGATCAGGAATTTAAAACCCACCATGGCTTCAGAGTACTTGCATTTGATGCTTCAATACTGATTCTGCCAAAGAGCGACAAAATAATAGGCGAGTTTGGCTCAAGAGCAGTATGGAATGGAATCCAGAGATTTGAAGACTATACAAGTGCAACCTTTGAAGTTTGCTACGATGTGCTAAATAATATTGCAATAAAATCTGTGCTAAGTAGAGGTGACAGCTATGAGGTTGATTTAGCGATCGGTATGCTTGAATCCATAAAATCAGACGATTTGTTAATCTGTGATAGAGGATACGTATCTTATCGATTTCTTGCTGAGCTTACAGGAAGGAAAATCAATTATATAATTCGCTGTCCAAGTTCGTCTTTCAATGAAATAAACGCTATGTTTAAGCCGGAAAGCCCATCTAGTATGCACTGCCATTAAGTTAAGGGAAAGTGATGGACTGTATTGTAAAATCAGGTAAGATCCACAAATTAAAAGAAGTAATGACATGAGTAAAAAAAAGAATAATCATGTTTATAAAAAATAAATTGATGAGTTTAAACTTTATAAACGCACACAGAGCATCCTCAAAAGACTTCTCACGAAAAAGAAAGCTGCCCTTCATTAATGTATTTCTCCTGATTTTTAGAAAGAGTGTAAAGTCATTACAAGTAATGCTTAATGAGTTTGTTCTGCATACAAGAAAAGATTACACAATTACGGCAAGTGCATTTACTCAAGCAAGAAAGAAGCTAAAGCATACTGCGTTTTCAGAGTTAAATGATGATATAGTTTCCCTATACTACCAAGATCAGGAATTTAAAACCCACCATGGCTTCAGAGTACTTGCATTTGATGCTTCAATACTGATTCTGCCAAAGAGCGACAAAATAATAGGCGAGTTTGGCTCAAGAGCAGTATGGAATGGAATCCAGAGATTTGAAGACTATACAAGTGCAACCTTTGAAGTTTGCTACGATGTGCTAAATAATATTGCAATAAAATCTGTGCTAAGTAGAGGTGACAGCTATGAGGTTGATTTAGCGATCGGTATGCTTGAATCCATAAAATCAGACGATTTGTTAATCTGTGATAGAGGATACGTATCTTATCGATTTCTTGCTGAGCTTACAGGAAGGAAAATCAATTATATAATTCGCTGTCCAAGTTCGTCTTTCAATGAAATAAACGCTATGTTTAAGCCGGAAAGCCCATCTAGTATGGTGGTAGTGTCTACCGCACCTATTAAAGTAGCAAGACAGCTACGAAAGCTAGGATTACCTGATGAGATGAAATTCAGGTTAGTCAAAATAATACTTTCTTCTGGAGAAGTTGAAGTGTTAGTAACATCTCTGTTAGATGAGCAAAGTTTTACAGTCGAAGAGTTTGAGAGATTATATTACTTGCGCTGGGGAGTAGAAACATTTTTTTCTAGGCTGAAGGGAAGATTAAATTTAGAGAATTTCACAGGAAAAAGTATTGAAACTATCAAGCAGGATTTTTGGTCAACTATCTTCATCAGTAATCTAGAAAGTATCATGATAGAAGATGATGAAGAGACGTTGAGCGCACAGAATAGTAAACTAAAAAAAAGCATCAATAAATCTGTCTCATTTAATGCGATTAAAAACTTAGCCTTTGATATTTTTTCTACAGAGTCAGACATAGACTGCATTATGGATCGACTATCACAGTTATTTTTGATGAACACTTTAGTGGTAAGAAAAGGGAGAAGAGTTGATCGTCATAAGATATCTGATATTCGTTCACTCAACTACCAGAAAAGAGCTAGAAAACATGTGTTTTAAATTCAAGATATCTTTTCAGTATCATTGCATTAGTACATTCTTTGCAAAATAACCTGCAATTATTACTTTTTTAAATAACTTGCACTTTTCAGACTCCCTTTTCTTAAAAATTCACCCTAGTATTTACCATAATTATCAATCACTTCAAATTTTTTGTCCAATCTTAACTTCTCTTTCCCTTAACTTAATGGCAGTGATCTAGTATGGTGGTAGTGTCTACCGCACCTATTAAAGTAGCAAGACAGCTACGAAAGCTAGGATTACCTGATGAGATGAAATTCAGGTTAGTCAAAATAATACTTTCTTCTGGAGAAGTTGAAGTGTTAGTAACATCTCTGTTAGATGAGCAAAGTTTTACAGTCGAAGAGTTTGAGAGATTATATTACTTGCGCTGGGGAGTAGAAACATTTTTTTCTAGGCTGAAGGGAAGATTAAATTTAGAGAATTTCACAGGAAAAAGTATTGAAACTATCAAGCAGGATTTTTGGTCAACTATCTTCATCAGTAATCTAGAAAGTATCATGATAGAAGATGATGAAGAGACATTGAGCGCACAGAATAGTAAACTAAAAAAAAGCATCAATAAATCTGTCTCATTTAATGCGATTAAAAACTTAGCCTTTGATATTTTTTCTACAGAGTCAGACATAGACTGCATTATGGATCGACTATCACAGTTATTTTTGATGAACACTTTAGTGGTAAGAAAAGGGAGAAGAGTTGATCGTCATAAGATATCTGATATTCGTTCACTCAACTACCAGAAAAGAGCTAGAAAACATGTGTTTTAAATTCAAGATATCTTTTCAGTATCATTGCATTAGTACATTCTTTGCAAAATAACCTGCAATTATTACTTTTTTAAATATAGCTCTTTTCATAATAGTACAAACGAGGTAAAATAAGATTTTATAGTAGTGAAGGTAAGTATGCCAGCAGCATATAGTTATGATTTAAGAAAAAAAGCAATGGAATCACTAGAAGAAGGATAAAGCAGAGAAGCAGTGGCAGCAAGATTTAAAATTGGAAGAACTACGTTATGGGAGTGGCAGCAAAGAAAAAAAGAAACAGGAGATTTTCAGTCAAAAAAACTTGGAAATGGAGGTTATAATCACAAAATTACTGACTGGAATAAATTTACTGAATTTGCTAAAAAATATGGTGGAAAAACTCTATCGGAAATGGCTAAGCTTTGGAGCAATGTTAGTATCCCAACGATTCATCGAGCTCTTAAAAAAATTGGACTCACACGCAAAAAAAGACATATGGATACAAAGAAAGGGACGAAGAAAAACGCGCTGAATTTTTGAAAATTATAGCAACAAAAGAACCTCAAAACTTAGTTTATATAGATGAGTCTGGCATTGATAACACCGAGGACTACCCTTATGGATATTGCCAGAAGGGACAGAGGTTTTATGCTCTAAAATCTGGTAAAAAAATTCAACGAATCAGTGTGATTGCAGCCTTAAACGGCAGAAAAATAGTTGTTCCGTTAACATTTGAAGGCCACTGTAATATGTTAATAAATGGTTTGAGCAGTTTTTGACACCGATCTGGACAAACTTTGATAATGCTACTTTTCATAAGTCTAATAAGATTACTGAATTTGCTAAAGGAGTTGGCGCAGAAATTTTATATCTACCGCCTTATTCTCCCGATTTTAACAAAATTGAGCATCATTGGTTTGCTATAAAAAACAGAGCTAGGAAAAACATCCCTCTATTCACATCTTTTCGTCATGCTGTTGATTCCGCTTTTCTATAAGCTTTTCGGATTATTATGAAAAGAGCTATAAGAGGTTGTCCACAAATCAAGAAATAAGTAGTATATAAAGGCAGAATATTGAGGTAAGAGATGAGGAAAAAATATCCAACAGATTTAAGTAAAAGGGAATGGTCCCGAATAGAAAAACACTTCAGGGTATCGTATAAGAAAGGAGGAAGGCCGCCAAAATACAGTAAGTGTGAGATACTGAATGCAATTCTTTATGTACTGCGCACAGGATGTCAATGGCGCAATTTACCACACGATTTTCCGTTGTGGAAGGCTGTGCATGAACAGTTTAGAAGATGGAAAAAGCAGAGGATTTTTGAGAAAGTGAACTATGATATCACTAAATATAGTAGGTCAAAAATGGGAAGAAGTGAGGAGCCAAGCGCATGCATAGTGGATAGTCAATCGGTAAAAATCACGGAAAAAGGGGGGTCAAAGGTTATGATGGTGCAAAAAAAGTAAATGGGAGAAAAAGACATATAATCACAGATACTCAAGGATTTGTGCTTGGTTGCTATGTAGGAGCTGCAAGCGAAAATGACAGAGATGGGGTGAAGATGGTATTGGACAATATGAAAGAAAAATACAGCAATATTAAGAAAATGTGGGCTGATATGGGGTACCAAGGAAAAGATTTAAAAACCCATATAGAGGAAGAACATGGGATAGATATTGAAATTGTGAAAAGACCTCCATGTAGGTTTTGGGTGCATAAAGATACACCACCAGAACTATTGCCACAACGGGATCCTGGATTTGCAGTACAACCGAGAAGGTGGGTGGTAGAGAGGACTTTTGCTTGGATCAATAGAAATAGAAGGCTATCAAAGGAGTACGATTTACTTACAACATCTACTGAAAGTTTCATATATCTGGCTATGAGTAAAGTTATGTTAAGTAGGGAATATGCTTGAATTTAATGGTTTGTGGACAATCTCTAACTGTAAAAAAACAGAAAGCTTGGTAGAGAAAAGTAAAGCAATTTCCTGGCTATCAGACTTTAGTCAAGATTTTGTTGAAACATGTATACTGGCTGACTGTGATCAGTTATACGTAAAAAATAAAATACAGCCAATTTTAAAAGGCCTTACTAGATAAACCTTTTTAATGAGGTTTACCCCTTTCACCAAAAAAAAATATCATGTAATCTTTTGTCTATAGCTTCCTCTATATCTTTGATTAATATCTGCTTTATCATGTTCACTTTCTGTTCCGCCTCTTGAAAATTATTGTTACCATAATTGTTCTTATTACTATAACCATAACTACTGCCATTTGGTTTACTACTCTTTTTTCTTCTTGTGCTGAGTATCTGAACTATCTTTTTTTTGAAAAAAGACTTCCAGCCTGTGCTAAGAAATAATTTGTAGAGAAAATGCGGAATAAGGAACGCTACTAATATTCTAATAGAAACTCCATAACCCAAATCACCTCTATTTTCATAATACCATTTTAAATATTGATACAAATGGTAAAATGCATTTTTGAAAGAGCTAAATTCTACAGCATACCAAAAGCCATTGGTGAGAAACATGAGCATAATGCTGGATGTATAAAGATACATCGTGAAAAGAAATAGCTTTACAACTATATCTTTCAAGCTGCCCAGTATGTAATTTAACAACCTTAATTTATAAAAAAGTGATATCATTTCACACACACTTCAATATGGCTGGGGTGGAAGGATTCGAACCTTCGCGTGGCGGTATCAAAAACCGCTGCCTTACCACTTGGCTACACCCCAATATTGTTTATATCAATAACATTATTAACCCAATTCGTAAAAGATTTACTCGCTTTTCCTACGGGTATTACCGCAATAGCTGGTTGATCATAAGAATGCATTGCTTCGATTTTTTCTACAATCTCATCAATTTGATCATTCCTGCTTTTCATAATTGCCGCTACCTCACAACTACTATTAATTTTACCTTCCCATAGATACAGAGAATTTACTTCAGGAAATATATTTACACATACAATTAACTTCTCGTTTAACAATTCTTCAGAAATAATCTGAGCCTCTTTCAAGTTTGAAAAAGTTATATAGACTAAAACTAAATTGCTCATTAAACGCCACATAAATGCACTTTCATTATACTCCACTTAGATTTATTCATCAAGAGAAAATAGAAGAGACTTCTCCAGTGCTTGACACATAGCTGTACAGAAATTGAAGATGTTATCCGAGTAGCTGACACACAGCTGTACGAAAATTATCCGCAAGGAAATGTCATCCGAGTGTTTCCTTCTGCTGTCATTCCAGTGCTTGACACTGGAATCCAGCCTTTCTTACCAACAAAAACTTAGCATAACTTTCGTACTCAAAAAATTCCTGGATTCCAGCGTCGCGCGCTGGAATGACATCTTCAATCTCCTTACATCTCTCTGGAATGACACCAACTGATTTTCTTTTTAATTCCAGTTATGCAAGAAATCCAATGTTTTGGTGAGATTACGAAAAGCCAGTGTCAAGCACTGGCGTGACATCTTCTTGAATCAAAATGTTCGTACAGCTGTGTGCTTGACAATAGAATTTGGCGAGTATAAAAGTAGCTAATAAAGCAGCTCTTGATGAAATTACGTTAGAAAGAGCTGCAGCTAGTTTGTTGCGAGGAGGCATTATGAATAGAGATCAGCAAAAAAAAGCCATAGCTTTAGGAATGAGATTTTATTGGAAGACAATATTTACATATATTAAGCAAGGCGACAAGGAAAGTGCAAAAAGACTTGCAGAGCGTTGTATAAAGGAAAATAAATGGGAATCTAAAGAAGTTTATGGTTACTTGCTAGCTTTAGCTGCTGAGCAAGGAGAAGTTGACATTGCCGAATTTTTTAAAGATCAAGGTGCAAACCTTGATTGTGAAGTCTGTCATGGAAGGACACCACTCTGGCTTGCTATGCAATATCGACACAATCAAATGGTTAAAGCTTTAAAAGAGTGGGGAGCACGAAAGGACACTCATGATATTTTTGGTTCCCCTTCTAGAAGTCATTATACTCCTCCTCCTTTCTCTGCTGGGGCAAAAAGCACCGATCAAAAGGGAGAGATTAGGGATAAGATGGAATTATATTGGCCGGATATATTTTCATACATTAAACAGGGTGATAGAGAAAGTGCAGAGAGAATGATAGAAAATCTTATAAATAGAAGTAAATGGGAGTCTAAAAAAGAGGAAATATATGGCTGCTTATTGGTTATTGCTGCCACTCAAGGTGAGATTCAAGTTGCTGAATTCTGTAAAAATCACGGAGCAGATCTTGATTATGTAAGTTATGGTGGGAGAACATCGTTGTGGCTTGCTAGAGTAAATGGAAAAAATCAAATGGTTGAAGCTCTTGAAAAATGGGGCGCACGTGGAGACACTGATGAGTATTGTGGTAAATCTTCCTCTGATTTAACAAAGCCAGATTATCGTAAAATAGAAGGTTTTTGTCATAATATACTCTCTGAGTGCTTTAAGACAGGTTTAAGCAAAGAAAATTTAGCAAGGACAGTAGAAGATTTTGTGCGAAACAAAGGATATAGGATTAAGGAAACATACGGAGAACTTCTCTTGTGTTCTATTGTTGGACGTGATATCAAAATTGCTGAGTTTTGCAAAGACAATGGAACAGATCTTAATTATAAAGGCCATTCTGGAAAAACACCATTAGAGGTAGCTGAGAAATTAAAATATTGTGAAATGGTTGAAATTCTTAGAGAATGGGGAGCGCGTAAAGACAATAAGTTTTGGAGTAAGTTGCCTTCTTCGAGTTTAAAAGACCCTAGTTGTAGTAAACAAGAAAAACAAAGAGGATGTACGAAGAAAACTTCATGCAACTTGATGTAAGTAGATCTTGCAAGCATTTTAAGATTGTCATTTCGCTAGTTAATGTAAAAAAAGCTTGGCGAAATTTTGATAATAGTATATAATTGATAGTGTTCTATAAAAAGGATGATGCCCAATACTAAAGGAAACGAAATACATCTTATATTCTTTCATGGATTAGGAGACTATTATAAAAATGCAACTGCATTCTGTGAAGGGGAATTTGAGCGCATGTACCTCCACGATAAACCTAATTTTCACATTCATGCACACAAATACCCTGCTGCATTTCAAAATTATGTAACTTATGTCTTAGCCAGCTTCGTATGTTTAGGAACGTCCATATTGCTACCTGCTGTAATACTGCTTACCAATCGAATAACAGCTAGAACAGCCGGGTTGGCAGTCTTAGCAGCTTTAGCTTGTGTTTTTTTATCTATATTGCTACTCATGATTCCGTTTCTAAATAGGAATCAAAACTTATCTAAGTCTTCAATAGAGCAAATTAGTCAACTGATAGATAAAGGTGTAAAACCCGAAAATATTATACTTTTCGGTCATTCTTTTGGAGGAGCAATTGCATCGGAAGTGTTAAGGCATTTTTCAGATAGAGATGTTAAACTTGGAGGCATTGTTTTTACTAGCACCTTTAGTTCTTTTCATACAGCAATAAAGCATTTTCCAATGCCTCAGACGAAAATTTTGAGTATGCTGCCTTCATTTCGATTAAAAGGAATACTAAAGGCCCTAAATTTAGAATTTGACATAGTAGATAATTTGCAAAAGTCACAAAATGAGAAAATGCCAATAGTAATTATTAACCACATGGAAGACAAATTAATACCACTTTCTGCACAGTTGGCAATTGCGATGTTAGATGATGCGCAAAAGCCAAAAGATGAGAAAATGCCTAACTACATAGAAGACGAATTAACAGTAATTGCGATAAGAAGTGGTCGATATCTGATTAAGGTTTATGATGATCTGGGGGGTTCTCATAATAACATTTTGGGTAGTGCCAAACTTACTAGAGAATTAAAAGAAGTGGTACTTAGTAAAGTTACGTCTAGAACGCGTTAACTTTTCTGCCGCTTTTTTTGGCTAAGGTCACATTTTATCTTTATTACGTATTAAATTACATGTATCTGTTCAGGGAATTTGCTAGTGTGAAAGCCAGTACTTCCTTTCTTGTCATTTTAGCTTCCATAAGGAGAGTAGACCGGCGGAACTTCCCCACCAGTCTCTTGCAGAACTGTACGGAAACCTCTCGGTTTATACAGCTCCCATTATTTAGCCTTTTGATCCTAACCCAAGTGTCCAATGATAGAAAATATTTGGAGACCTCTTTCTCACTTTTCCTAGAAATTGCTTTGCTAGCCTTCCATGATCCCGAAGTTTCTCATATTTTGTCCTGACCCATCTTACGAGGTATCTTTCTATATTTCTGAGAGATGTATACATCTCCGATTTATAAAACCTGCCATAGCCAGCCTCTGACTATTGGATGGCTTTGTTGCATCGCTTATCGGATAGTGGGTAAAGCATAATAAATTCATGAAACTACCTCAAACTTAGCCATGCCAATATCAGTAAATTTATTGAGTAAGTAACATTTTATTAGCAACTCTTTTTCTCGATTTACTTCAGATCTATTTCTAAACAAATATTTGCTTGAAAAAAATCCTTCAATATATGACCTTTTTCCATAAACCGCTTCCACTCTTTCACACCGTCTTTACCACATAATCTAATGGCAGCATTCCTTTCAGCCATATAATCCAATTTTGTATGCTCCACTGCACGATTTTTCGGTAAAATTTTTGTCTTTATATCATATACAATTTATAAAGCTTGCGCCTATCATAGGCTCTGTCTGCATATAATGCTTTTATAGCATGCTGAAATCAAGTCAGCAAGCACCGTAATGGTTGACCATTGCTATATTGTGCAGCTATAGCTTTTTTACTATTTATACTCAATATTACATCTTACCTGTTTATAACTGCGATACTTTCCTATTTTCCTTACTGTGACCAGGGTATTATTATAAATTTGTGCTGTCTATTGCAATTTCAATATCTTCCATATTGTTTTTATCAACTCTGCAATCATTGATCTTAATATTGAGCTTTTTAAACCTTCTTGAAGCCTGCGAATAGCTAATGACTGCTAAGCCCTTTCCTACTTGCTGCAAATATCCTTTTATAAACCCTACCGTTTGTCTTAAGCCAATTCTAAAGAGACTAGCGACTATATGCACTAAAATCACAACTTTATTACTATAAATATAATTTCCACCTCGCATTTTGGGGCTATTTTCGTACCAATTTTCCATTAATAAAATGAAAAATATTTCCTCTTTCTTGGAGAAATTTGTTATATTCATAGCAGTTGCTGACCTTCATTTTAGTTGGCATATTTTTCTTTCGTAGGTTAAATGCCTGTTTTATAGTGAATTTCGTCAGTAACTGCCAGTTCTTTTCTCTTGAGTGATGCAACAAAGCCCTATTGGATCTATTTTCTTCGATATTTTCTAATGTTATCCACGTAATCCGATGTATTCTCCATGACTTTATGGTTTTCTTGATCTTCTTCTTAGCTTTGTTGCAAATTGCTGGTAGAAATGAGACGAAATAATTCCTCATCTTATTCTTTGCTATTCTAGGTCTAAAAGTATAGCCCAGAAAATCAAAGCTCTGTGTAGGAAATTCTTCTCTCCTATCATCATCCTTACTGTACACAATGTGTGTCTTTTCAGGATGTAACTTCAGTTTACACTTAGCCAATCTTTCTTCGATCATTACTTTCATAAATTCTGCCTGCTTACGAGTTTTACAGTGTACTATCGCATCATCTACGTGCGACCTGAAGTTGCATTGTTGTGATGGTTAAATTCCATCTCCCCAGACATCAGGGGTAAAGCATGGCCCACATTCTGAGAGGTGGCAACTTTTGGGATGCAAGCATGGGACAAAAGGAGGTAACACCAAACCTTATGGTGAATCCCTTCGAGCAAAGCTGCATAAGGTTACGAAAGAAACCTATGTTAGAACTGTCGTTACGCGGAATATGCGAAAAAAGGTTGAACACGCATAGACCAAAATGGTATGAGATAATTTAAGGAATTAGAATAGTAGATGTCTAGTTTTGATGTTCTTAATCTTCGGTGGAGACTAAGTGCGGCGTGAAACAAGAATGTAGAACAGGGTAACCATCATATTTGCTCTCTTGAGAAGGTAGCCAAACCGCAAGCTTTATGATGGAAGGATTGTCTAAGAAGCTAATGCCTGAAATAATATTCAGGATATGCTGACGTAGACACTATAATTTGGAAGGTAAAGTTATAAGTAGTAGTAAATATGTTATGAACCAACAAAAAGTTAGGTATGAATGGAATGAAATTCCCTGGCGTAAGTTAGAGCAATCTTCATTTAAGCTGCAAAAACGAATTTACCAAGCTTCTAAATGTAATGATGTCAAAAGGATGCACAATCTTCAGAGACTATTACTCAAATCAACAAGTGCAAGGATGCTTGCTGTTAGAAGGGTAACTCAGGATAATAGAGGAAGAAAGACAGCAGGTATTGATGGAAAAGCTAGCCTTAAGCAAAAAGAAAGATTGCAATTAGCAAACTCTTTAAATATAAGGGAAAAAGCAAAACCATCAAGACGTGTTTGGATTCCAAAATCTGTTAAACCAACAGAATATCGTCCTCTTGGAATACCTACAATAGCAGATCGAGCAAAACAAACACTTGTAAAAATGGCTTTAGAACCTGAATGGGAGGCAAAATTTGAGCCTAACACTTATGGTTTTAGACCTGGTAGATCTTGTCACGATTCTATAAGAGCTATATTTGATGCACTAAAAAGAAAAATGGCATTTGTCTTGGATGCAGATATATCTGGATGCTTTGACAATATTGACCATAAGGTGTTATTGGAAAAGCTTCATACCACACCAACTATAGTAAAGATTATAAGAGGATGGTTAAAAGCTGGCATTATGGAAGGAAAAGTATTCCAATTTGGGAGTGTTAAATAAACTGTGTCAAACCAAGAAATAAAAATATAATTGATATAAAAAAACGGAGGTTTGACATGAGTCAAGTAAATAAAACTACCGGTTTGGTAGATTATAAAGAATTAGAAACCTGTCGTCTATACGAGAAGGAAGACCGCTAACAGGAAGAGATAACACCATTTATAAAAAAGCTGCTTGAGGCAAGTCTGGAAAGGTGAAATAGAACACCACTTGTCTGGTGAAAGCGAAGAAAATAATCGAAGAAATGGGAAAAACTTTACGTACAACTCATTTGAGTTGTTAACACCTAGAGACAGGGAAGGAAGCTTTGAACCCCAAATAGTTAGAAAAAGACAAACAACAGAACTTGAAGCAAAGGTCTTAAGCACATTTGCCAGTGGCATGGAGATATAGCGTCACATATTGAGGAAATTTACGATCATAAAATATCGGCGGCAGAGATATCAAGTATTACTGACAAACAGTAATCAACGAATGGCGTAGTCGTCCGCTGCAGTCTGTATATCCGATAGTTTTCATGGTTTTTTAAGGAGTTGTGTAAGTAAATGTATGTATAATATATTAGCAAAATGGCAGAAAAGAAGTTTTATTTAGCTGAAAGTGAAGTTCTGGTTGGGAGTACTAAATGATCTCAAAGAGAGAGGAGTGGAAGATATTCTAATTGCATGTGTAGATGGGCTAAAAAGCTTTCCTGCAGAAATAAACGGTGTGTTCCCTAATGCAGAATGTGTATAGTGCATCAGATACGTAACTCACTGAAGTATGTAGCTAGTAAAGAGTTTTTTGAGTGATTTAAAGAAAAGCTTCAAGTAAGGAAATTGCCGAGAATTATCTGTTGGAATTAGATGAAAAATGGGGCACAAAGTACCCTATAATCTTGGCAGAATAATTGGGAAAACCTATCTGGTTATTTTAAGTATTCCGACCCAGTTAGGAGGATAATCTATACTACTAATCCCATAGAGGGGCTACATAGGCAAATTAGGAAATTCACCAAAACCAAGGGCTCATTTACTAGCATAAATGCCTTGTATAAATAGGTATATTGTGCTATAAAGAAAGTGGAGGAGAAATGGACTATGCCTGTACATGATTGGGCATTGACTATATCTCAGCTCGACATTTTCTTTCCCAACAGATTGAAAATTGAGTTGAATTAAAAATGCAGTTTGACACAGTTTATTTAACACTCCCACAGATTAAAAATACATGAACTCTTGATCTTACATTTCATTTGCGATAGACAATAACTTTACGTTCTCATTAAAGTGTTACTTAACGAGAAGCTTTTTAAAATAGATAATCTGAACTGGATTGACCCTCAAAAAGAGTAAGACAGTATTCAAAATTATCATTATTATCTTCTAAACACTTTAGATACTTGTCAAGGTCTTGCCGATCTTTCTCACTTAAATTATCTGGATCTTTTAGATTATCTAAATCGCGTTCTGCTTTTTCTAATTCATACTTAATGCAGTAATCTTGGCATTTGTTTTCGCATGCTTTTTTGGATGGTGATCTACATTGACGTGTGCATATAAGATCGGGACTTTCTATTTTTTCTTTCATTCATAAGTAAAAAAGAAAAGCGTGAAACTAGGAAAAGGAGCTTTAAGAACGATGATCTTGGGTTTCAAGGTCTGCTGAGTTTTCTACAAAAGCATAATGTGGAAGAAGTAAAGGCATGCATGTGGTTGTTATAGCGAAGCTTTGGCTGAATTTCTGCACAATGCTGGACATTTTGTTAGTGTTGTAAATCCTTATTGTATTAAATCTTATACAAGGAGTAAGCTCGTAAGACAAAAGAATGATCAGACTGATGCAGAAATTATTGCTGATTATTGCCAAAGACAGGAACCAACTCGTTGGACACCACCTTCTTCTGAAATGAAAAAATTAAAACATCTTTATCGTTGCTCAGTTGCGTTAAAAGAATTAGTAAATAACCACCTAGAAAAAAAAGAGAGACTGCCTAAAGAAGTTGCAAATGCTTGGGAGGATCTTGCAACGAATATAGTTAAAAAAATAGAAATAATAAAAAACTCCATACGCAAACTATTAAAGCAGCACAAAGAATTGTTGGAAAATTTTCAGCTTCTATTGACTATTCCAGGAATAGGAGAGGAATCAGCAATAGCTATTTTAGCTGAAATCCCTGACATAAAAGCTTTTAGAGATGCCAGGCAATTGGCAGCATATACAGGAGTTATACCGAAAAATATAACATCAGGTTCATCTGTACATTCTAAACCAAGATTAAGTAAATCAGGTTACAAACATTACGTAAGGCCCTTTTCTTTCCTGCCATAGTAGCCAAGAATCACAATCCTATCATTGTGAGTTTTTGCCAAAGACTAAAGAAGAAGGGTAAGCATAATATGGCAATTGTGGGAGCGTAAGCTACTCCATATCATTTTCGGTATCCTGACATCCAAAAGTGCTTTTGATCCAAATCATATCAAGAATTACAGAACTAGGATGTTGACTGTAGTTTAAAATCAAAAAATGCTTCCAATCCATTCAACATATTCACTAACTGTAATCTGTGTACTGTTACACAATCAGAAGTATTTTTTGATTTTATGATACAGCTTGAGTAATTTTTTTGTTGACTAGCAAGACGGTTGTAAGTTGGAAATATGATATAAAAGAAGCAAGAAGGAAGGTAGCTCTATAAAAAAATATAGTTATCAAAGGCTTGAGCGACCGTAAGACGGTAGTATTACACATACGTAGATATCAAGGTACTCAAGCCTATCCTTCGAGACGTTTGAATAGTTGTTTGGGACATACATATGCACCTGTTTACAATCTTAAATTTTAACTTAAACTCTCGAGGTTCTTTATGGTTATATCTTATCAAAATTTTATTGGCATTGATATCGGAAAACTTGAATTTGTCATTGCAGTGAATGAACAAAAAAGTGTTATCAAGTTTGACAATAGTTGTTCTGGCTGGAAACAATTTTACCAAAAATTTTCAAATATCTTACCCAATTCCATGATAATTTTAGAAGCTACAGGAGGCTATGAGCTTGGCTTATTGTATTTTCTTATTGACAGAAACATTGCTGTGCATCGTGCTAATACTCGTCAAGTTAAAAACTTCATTCTATCTCATGGAACTTTGGCAAAGACTGACAATCTGGATGCAAAAGCGCTTGCCCAATATGGTGTTGAGCGTTGTGGACGTCTGCAGCTATTTACACCTATCTCAAAAGAACAAACCACCTTATTTACACTTTGTCAGCGTCGTGATGATATTACAAAAATGCTTGTTCAAGAAAAAAATAGGCTTAAAACTCCTGGAAATGATTACATTAAGGAAAGTTGTCAACAAACTATTGAATTCCTCAATAATCAGGTAGAAAAGCTTGATCAAGCTATACAAAAAATAGTCAATGAAAACCCTGAACTGAACCGATACCAGAAGATTCTTGAAACAGTTCCTGGAATAGGTAGAAAAACCTCTCAATGTTTATTGTGCCTTATACCGGAACTTGGTTCCTTAAACAAAAGGCAAGTTGCAAGCCTTGCAGGTGTTGCACCTCATCCTAAGGAAAGTGGTAAAGCTATTGGTTACCGAAGGATTATAGGTGGAAGAAGTAACGTTCGTTCAAAGCTTTTCACAGCTGCTATGGCTGCTAGAAACTCCAAGTCAGAACTTGCTGCTTTTTATTGTAAGCTTATTGATAGTGGTAAAAGAAAGATGGTAGCACTCACTGCACTTATGCGTAAAATTATAGTCATCGCCAATGCCAGACTTAAAGAAGCAATTAATTTGCATGTTTAGAAATTTACATGGCAATAATTAAAATTAGTTAATGAATATGTGCGTCCACACACACACTAAACGCACATATTCATTGGCTTAAGCAAGGTAGTAGCTGTTTGATATAAAATTCTATTCTTATACGACAAAATGGGGTTTTATTGCCCATATGAAGTTGCAAAATTACACAAATAAAAAATTTTTAAACATAGTTGATATCTTTCTTATTCCACTTTTCCTTAACTTGACGCCTATGCTTCTTTGAACGTTCCCTCTATTGTGCAGCTTCAACACTTCTCATGTCTCTACAGCACACCTTTATCATCAAACCCATCATCATCTTCTTCCTCGTCATCAAACTCATCCTCATCTTCTTCATCATCAAATCCATCACCACCTTCAAATTTATCACCAATACCTTCGTCCTCAAATTCATCGTTGACCTCTGGCTCATCGTATATTGCATCTTCAGTTTTAGCTTCAACAGGATAATCAGCAGCTTCAATAGCATTACTCTCTTCTTCATTACTAATCTTATCTTCGTTAGCAGCAGAAAAGACCTTATTCGGGTCATATGGCTCTTGTGTAGGCACACGTGTTGGTTTGAGCAGCCTTCTTGTGAATGTGCTGTCATTATAATATAAAATTTTCTTCGATTTAATTGGATAAGTTGATTCTATCAAAATTATCTGATCATCACGTGGCAACATAATAATTTCTTGAGGTAAGAGTAATGCCCTCTGTGTTTCAGAGATATGCAACGATCTTGATGCAGGATTCAAGTCTAAAAATTTAGGTTTATTTAATGATTCTTGTTGTACAGTTTTGTTTCCTATAAGCTGAGATATTAAATTAGCCGTTTCAATATTATTGGCTGCAAAAGTTACTCTATAGGTTGAGTTTGATAAAAAGGAGTTCATTCCTGCTTCTTCATATATTCCTTTGAGCTGTTCAGTATCTTGAACAATCAAAAACAACCTCACTCTGTAACCACGAAAATACGCAATGCCCGTTTGAAATTGCTCCATTTTTCCAAGCGTTGGAAACTCATCCATTAAAAATAATACGCCGTAAGGCTCGTCATCAGATGGCAATTTCCTACATAAAAATTCAGTTGCCTGTTGGTAAAAAACCTGCATTAAAGGCCTTAACCTAGTTAAATTGTCTGGAGTTAAGCCAACATAAACTGTAATTCTCTTCTTTTTAAAATCTAAAATATTAAAATCACTTGATGCAGTTGCAGTATCAATCAATGGGTTTGCCCATAATTCAAGAGATGAGTTCATGGTTGATACAACACCTGATCTTTCTTTGTCAGCTTTTTGTAAAAAAGCCGCAATGTTCATATACGCCACGGGGTGTATTATTTTACCCATTGTGTCCAAAACTACAGCAAGATTGTAAACTACGTCATCGCTACGCATTGTACGCACAACTTCACCAAAAGATTTAACTTTCTCTGGTGCAGCAAGTAAGTATAGTACCACTCCAACAAATAAGCTTCTTGCTTCGTTTTGCCAAAAATCTTGTTCAGGCATAATTAGGTTAGCTATTTTTTGCACATCATCAACCATCTGTCCAGGTTTTTCACTAATCCATTCCAGTGGATTATAACAATGGCTTACTCCATCTGGCTGCGCTGGATTCCATACATATACTTTTTGCCCTTGTCGTTCTCGCCAACCACTTGTTATTTCATAGTTTTCTAATTTTATGTCGTGCACAATTACCGAGTCAGTCCAAAATAATAAATTAGGAATCACAAAACCAACACCTTTACCAGAACCTGTAGGCGCAAAGAGCAATGCATGCTGAAACCCATCAGCAATAAAATATCCTCTCTTATCTTTACCGAGCAATATCCCTTTTTTGCTTCTTAATCCTGCTTTTCGTATGTCTTTCTCTGATGCCCACTGTGAATCTCCATGAAGTGATTCTTTCCTTTTAAATGGTCGCCACTCAATTAATCTTTCTCTCACATTCCATAAAATAATCATCAAAACAATGATAGGCAGTGCAGAAGATACAATTAATTTAATTTTGAGCTCAAGGCTATATAACTCTGGATGATGCCAGCAATATTGTATATGATCAAAAATTGTCGGCCAGAGAGCTTGAGGAAAAGGCGTCAAGCTAGGGTTAATTGCTCTAAAATCCACACTATCTGGACCGTCAACAAACAAGTAGAATAATATACCAGACAAATAGAAGCAAAATTCAAGTATGCTAAAAGATACCACACCTCCTATGAGAATATTGCGTAGGTGATTTCCATTACTCATAAACTACTTTTTCTTAACTTACGTATAAATTTAAGCATTTTCATTTGAAAATCTAGTAAATAATACCTCAGAAACGATTCTTCTGCCCCTACAAGTTCTTTTTAGCTGAATAACAGTATCGATTACATTTCTGATGTATGGTATGATCTGATCTGGGGGAATGCCAAGATTTGCTTGCATAACCATCAGTTTTATTTGCTCAAGGGCCATTGCTGGACTATCTGCATGAAGGGTTGATATTGATCCTGGGTGACCAGTGTTTATTGCTCTAAGAAAGCTAAAAGCTTCCGCTCCACGGAGCTCACCAACTATTATTCTATCTGGCCTTAAACGTAAACACGCCTCTATCAAATCCTGAGTGGTCACTTTTGCTCTGCCTTGCCCTCCTTTAGAAGCAATCAGATGCACTCTATTAGGGTGATCGTTCAAAACTATCTCCCTCGCATCTTCAACAGTAATGATTCTTTCTTCAGATGGAATAGCACGCAAAGTAGCATTAGTAAAAGTGGTCTTACCGGTAGAAGTTCCACCACTAATTATAATATTTTTCTTATTTATTACAGCACATTCTAAAAATTCTTTTATTTTCTTTTGTTTCAATAGCAAATTCAAATGACGATTCACTGGATCATCGATTACTTCTATAACAGCTTCAGAAAAAGCTCCCATCTTTTCATAATCATCCAATGATAATTGCATGCTAGAGGGCTTACGAATTGACATAACTACTTTGTCGGGCTCACATGCTGGTGGAAAGACTATCTGTATACGATAACCATTTGGTAATGTAGCTGAAAGTAGTGGTGCTTCTTCGCTAAGTTTTTGTTCTGTGGCTTGAGCAATCAGCCTGCCAAGAGACTTTAAGTGATTAAGATCAAATATTTCTAGCTTTTCGCATCTTATTTCACCACGATTTTCAATCCAGACTTCCTTAGGCTTATTTATTGATATTTCATTTACGCCTTCCTCTTGAAAGATGCCTTGCAATGGCTCCAAATATGTTTCAAGTGCAACATAGTTCATCTCAATTATTTAATATTGCCTGTGGAGGAAATACTATATCTTGGTTAACAAATACTTTCAATGCAGTGCCTTGATCAACATAAATAGTTGGTTTTTTATCTGTGTATCTGCTTACTATATTCCGCATATCTTTAGAAAAATCCTCGATTGATTTTCCAATTGCTTCATCATAGACAGACTTGCTCCCTTGTTTCCGCAATAATCCCTTTATATCTTCCAAAGTTATTTCATCAACCTTACTACTATCAATTGAGACCAAGCTTAGGTCTCTTACTACTTGCTTAAATGTCTCAACTAAGCTCTTTTCATTAAACGCATTCTTAATTTTCCTAATAGCTCCAAGCCCAAGTTTCCACTTATCATTCTTTGCATTTTCTTCATCTTCATTAGACATGCTCTTCTTACCAATAATATCCTTAAGGGAAGAGATATCTATTTCAGTTGCAGTGATGGATCTCACTGCGTCCATAGGAGTTAACGTATCAATAAGATTAGAGGCCTTTTGCCCTATAACAGCCGAACCAATTGAAACACCAGCAAGTGCCACTGAAGAGAATAATGCACTTACTATTTTATTATCAACTATTCCTGCTATCCCTGCTCTACCAAGCTCGTCAGTACTAAGTGATAAGATAGCAATATCTATTCCATGTGGCATAATCACTCTGTTCCAATTTATATTTACACGAGATTTAGCAACATTCGAGTCAAATGAATAACTACCTATCAATCTTGAGCCTTTAGGTATTAAAACTGTATCACCAGTTTCTGCATAAACATCTCTACTCACCATAGCACGCAGCATTCCTTGCAGATCAGAGTTTATTGCAGTTTCAAGAACAGCATCAATAATTTTACCTTGAGTAATCATTAAACCAAGCTTTCCTACTCTAGTAGCTTTGCTCGACTGCGCTGAAGTGTCGGATAAAATAGCATCAGCAGCCTTGTTCTCTCCACTACTACCTGAAATTATTAACATTTGTGCATTACGTCTTTCTCGAGGATAACCTACACCTCCTATTGTAGGGAACGAAGTAGGTAAATTACTAATAACATTGCTAGAAGGAAAATTTTGCTTTGGCAAAATAGGTATACTTGACACAGGAATTTCTTTTAGTTGCTCTTCTTTTTTAATTTGTTTTACTTCTGGTATAATTTGTGGAGTAGGAAGAGGAGGTAAGGGTGGCAAGGGATCAGTTATTATTCTTTCAGGAACCATTACATTATCTGGAACCTGCTCCAACTTTTCTTTTAATTCTTGAACGTTTTGCTTTATTTCCTCTTTTTTAACAACTCCTAAATCCTCTTTATGAGAAGGACTAAAATAGAAATAATACACTCCACCAGCCAGAAGCACTAAAACCATGATCATCAATGCCCTATGACCTTGATTAGAGCCAACCGTTACCACCTTATTCTCTATTTCTGATTCATCTTCTGAATTGTTACGCCTTTCTTTATTCATATTGCATGTACCACAGCTAAAGAGACCTATTTATAACTTCAACTTCACTACCTTCATAACGCATGAATAGCTTTTTATGCACTCCTTTTATTACAACATAATCATTAAATAACAGTCTTTTACAGGGTTTATCATTCTCTTCTATAAAAATCTGAGGAATTTTATTACTATTTCTAAACTTTAAATAGGTTAAATAACCATCATCAAATAACTCAATCGGAACTATATCTGCATTATTACCTTCATCAATATATGTATAATTGTATCTCGTATTATTTTCTTGTATTATTTTTTCTGAATTTTCTGTAGTATATTGCATTTGAGTAGGTAAAGAAACCTCATCTAAATCAACATCAAATTCATCTTCTTCTTGAGGATAATAAAAACGTATTACGTAAGATATATCCTTTTCAACGGAATAATCGCGATCCACTTTTTTAGCATCAGTATATGAATATTTATCGTAATTTGGTCTTGAAATTAGATCAAAAATGTAATTTCTTTTTTTAGTTGTTGTAATAATCATGTTAGTGCGACTACTGACTTCAAATGGCATGACAAGCAGTTTATTATCATAAGGGCTAATTTTCCAACTTGATGCATCACCAACGGCGATATTCTTGACTTTTTCCCCTTCTGCAAATTCAATATAAGAATAGTAACCTTGACTAAAAACTACCGTAAATACCTCATTAGGGCTATATACAAAAGTCTTTATTCTACTATCTACAGAAATAGGTTTATTATTAATAGATGCATTTAAACTGCCACTTATTAGTAAAGCTAAAACTAACAATATCCTACACATATTCATCATCTACTCTATATGAAATAACTTGAAACCCTAACGGGTTAATATATCTTTGCTGATCATTCATTTCAAGCGATGCATATTTATATGACATCACAACTATCTTATTTTTCCTTGAGGAATTTCCATCTTTTCGTGTAAATTCTATAGAAAACCTCACTTGAAGAGCATCATTACCTAATTTTTGAATTGAACGAATTTTCAACTCACCTTTAGCATCTGAATATAAATTAAAAAGGTCATTCATATTCTGCGATTTTATATAATTGCTAAATTCACTATATACATTAGGTGAAGAAAATAACCTTACCTTTGTATAATAATTATAATTATAATTATACGAGTCAAAAACCTCCCTTGCTTTTATATACTCTGAAATAAAATAATTGTTTAACACTTCATCCGCAGAATATTGTTTTACTGTAACAGGATCAACCAATTGCACTATTCCTGACTTTTTGTCAATTTCTATAACGAATGGCTCAATAGTGCTGCTTGTGCTAATTTTAAATATAGCTAATATGCTTACAGAAATTGCCACTAATAATATTAACGTAAACAAAAGTAGAATATTCCTTTGAGCAATAACTGTGCTGTAGCGATTTGAATTCCAATTTATATCCTTATCTAAGGATTCAGTATTTTTTTCTCGCTTAAAAAATCTTAGCATCTTAACATTCTTAAAAATCTTAACTTATATTAATGAGCATAGCAAATTAACAAAGTAATTATAACAAAAAAACTAAAAAACCCTTAATCCATGGCCTAGCCTACCAAATTTTGTTTCCATATATGAATCATTATATTCATTACGTTCCATAATAAGTGGTAGACACTTTGTAACCTCTATACCATTGTTTTTCAACTCCGATAACTTCCTACCGTTATTTGTAAGTAATTGGATCTTTTTGATGTCTAATTTCTTGAGTATTTCAACTGCAACAGCAAAGCTTCTTTCATCATCTTCAAAACCCAATACTCTATTTGCATCAACAGTATCAAGATTATGTCTTCTTTGCATACTGTACGCTCTTAACTTATTAGCTAAACCAATGCCTCTTCCATCTTGCATCAAATACAATATAATACCACTTCCAAAGTCAGCTATCATTTGAATTGCTTGATGTAACTGACTTCTACAATCGCATGATAAGCTATCTAACAAGTCACCCGTATAGCACGAAGAATGAATTCTCACTAATGGTTCGTCATCTTTATCTGGATTGCCAATGATAATTGCATGATGTTCTCTTCCGCCACTTTCGGTTCTATAAGATATGATATCTACTTCTTGAGTCTGTTTTAAAAATAATGATGTTTTGCACACTTCATATACATCCTGATTTTCTTGAAAATTATTTATGAATGACGTGTCCAGTGCAATAACGTCATTTTTCTCGCACCAATTTTGCATTTCATGGTTATTCTCAAAAGTCATATCAGCCACTAATGCGTATGGCAATAATTCTGAGAATTTAAGCAAGGCAATAGCACATTCATCTATTGTCTTTGAGCATTGCAACTCTTTTATGCAATCTTCCTTTGAACAGTTTATTAAATAGAGCAGTTCATCAAAATTATTCACCAACAGACGTTTGCTGTTATGTTCTTTATTTTGAGATATGTATTTTACCTTACTTGAAGTTAAAGTAACATATACATTACTTGATATAAGCTTGTATTGATTAAATAAATCTCTTTCTAAAGCCTCAACAGCAGCAAACAATAGGTAATTACTTTCATCATATATTACAATTGGCCGGCCACTTCTAATTTCGCTGATAGCTCTTTCTACCTTATTGCTATTCCGATTTTCTATAAACATTTTTACTCATATTAAACAGCGATAAAAAAACTGGTGCGGCCGAGAAGACTTGAACTTCCAAGGCCTTATGAGCCACAGCGACCTCAACGCTGCGTGTCTACCAATTCCACCACGGCCGCACTATATTCTATTTTTTATATAATTATTTTAAGTTACTTAATCATTTTAGAATTTTTCATCTAGAGTGTCAATCTGATACTAGAATAATTTAGAAATTACCTATATAATTTGATTATGAATTTTGTGATTATAAGTTTTAATCATTTAAGATAACCTTACTACTAATTTTTAACTTAGGCTTTTATACAAATGAATATAGCTAATATCTTTATTTTTTTAGCTCTCTCTCTTGTAACTAGTTTTCATTTCGTCCATGCACAAATATTATACACATGGTCTCAAGTTATCCCAGAAAATAAATTAAGCATACGTGCAATTACAGACAATGACATGTGTCCTATTGCTTACGTCGATGGCAAGGAAATAGAAATGCTGAATCGCAGCTCAATTAACAATGGTAATCACAACGAAACAGTCTGTGAGCTGACAGTACAAACAAGTGTCAAAAACATTAGTATTGAGGATCTACAAGTTCCTATATTACCAGAAAAGGTTAATAAAATTGCTTTTATTGGTGATACAGGTTGTAGAATAAATATGTTATTTCAGCAGGAATGTAATTCGGTAGATAGCTGGCCTTTAAAAAAAAATTTAGATTCTATTGCCCTTCATAAACCAGATTTAATTATCCATGTTGGTGATTATCATTATAGACAAACAAAATGTAGAAATACAAAAAAGTGTGGCGATATTTATGGATATAATAAAGAAGTCTGGTACGCTGATTGGTTTGAGCCTGCAAAAGATATTTCAACACAATCTCCTTTTCTTTTTGTTCGTGGAAATCATGAGAGTTGTAATAGAGCTTATGAAGGATGGTTCAGATACTTAGATTCATACCCTTTTTCCCCTAAAAAATGTGAAGATCTTGTTTCTAGTTGGTCTTTAGATGCTGGACCGATTACATTTTTTATTTTTGATTCTTCATCCGGTGAAGACATTTTTACAACCCGAAGCACAATTGATGCTTTTGAGAGACAATTTGATAAATTGATACAAGATAAGCCCACGTGGTTTTTAACTCATAAACCGCTTTGGAGATCTCCAAAAAAAGAATTTTTGGCATTAAAAAGCCATGGTAATCTTACACAAATTGAAGCTTTTGGAGATAAATTTCCAAGCAATGTTACTACCATAATTTCTGGTCACATTCATATAGCCCAGATTTTATTAATGGATAATGTGCCAGACCAGATTATAGCTGGAAACGGTGGTGCATTATTACACGCTCAAGATCAAGAACCTGTTTATCAAAATGTAGAATTTGACTATCCAAACGGTAGAAATTACTTAGCACACGAGGTTAGAAACTTTTTCGGCTTTGGCTTTGCAATATTAAGTTTAGATGATCACAAATTTACTTTCTATAATCAAGATAATAAGGAAATGTATTCTGCAAACCTAATGAAAGACTTTAAACTTAAAACAAATTAAAGTTAGGACTGACCTGTTAATTTATTGTTAGCGATTACACTTTCAAAATGATAAGACTCTATCTTATAATAGAACTTTGTGGTATGCTACTATGACTCGTATTATACTTTGAATTGTCCATATAACCTGTTTTTAGCAATCGATTAATTAGTTGAATAAAACGCTCATCTTAGAAATTTTCACTCAGTATTTCCAACAACACGGTATGATCGATTAAATTATACATGTACTGAGCTCTCCTTCGATAAATCACTTGTACTGACCTTACCCCAAATTATAGCTTTTACGAATAATGAACCACTCGATTACCTCTTGTATCTTGTAAAAAGCATCTAATGTTTTAAGCTTAAGCATTAGGTGGAGGAGGGAAGAACTCTGTTTCTCCTCTTAGATATAAAATCTATAAGAAAGATAAGAGTTCCCTCCTCAAAAGTATAGGCTGGACGGTATCGTAGAAAGACCTAAATGGCTCTAATTCTGTATCCACAAGGTTAGCATCGGACAGATACAAAACCTGTCAAACCAGAAAGAAACTCCTATTTTCTACTTTTTTGAATATAATTTTACGGAGAAGCGCTTCTGCAGTTATAGCCGAGTAGGCAATGGTGCCTTAGTGCTCGTAGGTTAGCATGGTTTTGGAAGGAAAATCACTGATGGAGTCTTTGAGACTACCTCGATTAGAAGAGCGTATAATTCAACCGTTCCAAGCTGAAGTGCTTTTCAATTATTATATGATGGAGGTTAGAAATGGCAAAAACAAAAAGTAAATTAGAGGTCTGATGCGGCAGGAATAGATATCTGTGCATTATGTATGTGTACCAGAAGGAAGAGATAAACAGAATATACAAAAATTCTGCTGCTTCACAGAAGATCTTTATAACTTAGCAAAGTGGTTAAAGAGGTGCAAAGTTACTACAATAGCCATGGAATCAACAGGAGTGTATTGGATCCCCTTGTTTCAAGTACTTGAATCATATGGATTTGAAGTAAAATTAGTAAACGCAAAATATGTTAAGAATGTGCCTGGAAGAAAATCTGATGATTGCCAGTGGTTACAACAACTGCATAGCTATGGACTGCATTTAGACCAGATAATCAAATTTGTGTATTACGCAGCTACGCTAGACAACGAGATAACCTAATAAAAAGTGCAGCAGCACACATTCAACGTATGCAAAAAGCGTTAATTCAAATGAGCATTCAATTGCATAAGGTGATAAGCGATATAACAGGAGTTACTGGCATGCAAATTATTAAAGCAATACTTGAGGGTGAAAGAAATCCAGAAAAATTAGCTGAATTAAGAGATGGACGAATAAAAAATGATAAATCTACCATTGCAAAAGCATTAACTATAGAGAGGAACACCTGTTTACACTAAAACAAGAGTTTGAGCTATACAATATTTATCAGGAAAAAATAGCAGAATGTGATAGAAGTATTGAAGGATATTATAAAACATTTGAGACAAAGTCAGGTGGGAACAAGCTATGTAATAAAATAAAGCGTAAGTCTACAAAACATAGGCCAAATTTTGCTATACACGAAGAACTGCATAGAATTACAGGTAGGGAAAAGTTCCAGGACTTGATGTAGTAACCATACAAACAATAATTTCAGAAACTGGCATAAACCCTAATAGATGGCGGACAGAAAAACACTTTTCATCGTGGTTAGCCCTGCCAATAAAATTACAGGAGAAAAAGTGTTTAGCACAAGAACGCGTAAAGTCATTAATCGTGCTGCAAATGCATTTCGAATAGCTGCTCACTGTGTATCAAGAAGCAACAGCGGAATAGGTGCGTACTGTAGAAGAATAAAGAGACGACTAGGTGCACCAAAAGCAATCACGGCTACCGCAAGAAAACTAGCATGCATTTTTTATAGTATGCTAAAGTATGGGTAAGAATATGTTGAAAAAGGAATGAACTATTATGAAACACGTTACAAAGAGAGAGTTAAAAAAAACTTGATCAAAAAAGCACAGGAATTTGGCTACATCTTAGTTCAAAAAGATGAACTGGTTGAGGGAGTTTCTTAGAAGGCTTACTTTTCGTTTTAAATGGTAACGTATGGGGTTATATATGATCAACAACTTTCTTGGAATTGATGTATCAAAAGATCGCTTTGATGTTTTTCTTTCATTCATAAGTAAAAAAGAAAAGCGTGAAACTAGGAAAAGGAGCTTTAAGAACGATGATCTTGGGTTTCAAGGTCTGCTGAGTTTTCTACAAAAGCATAATGTGGAAGAAGTAAAGGCATGCATGTGGTTGTTATAGCGAAGCTTTGGCTGAATTTCTGCACAATGCTGGACATTTTGTTAGTGTTGTAAATCCTTATTGTATTAAATCTTATACAAGGAGTAAGCTCGTAAGACAAAAGAATGATCAGACTGATGCAGAAATTATTGCTGATTATTGCCAAAGACAGGAACCAACTCGTTGGACACCACCTTCTTCTGAAATGAAAAAATTAAAACATCTTTATCGTTGCTCAGTTGCGTTAAAAGAATTAGTAAATAACCACCTAGAAAAAAAAGAGAGACTGCCTAAAGAAGTTGCAAATGCTTGGGAGGATCTTGCAACGAATATAGTTAAAAAAATAGAAATAATAAAAAACTCCATACGCAAACTATTAAAGCAGCACAAAGAATTGTTGGAAAATTTTCAGCTTCTATTGACTATTCCAGGAATAGGAGAGGAATCAGCAATAGCTATTTTAGCTGAAATCCCTGACATAAAAGCTTTTAGAGATGCCAGGCAATTGGCAGCATATACAGGAGTTATACCGAAAAATATAACATCAGGTTCATCTGTACATTCTAAACCAAGATTAAGTAAATCAGGTTACAAACATTACGTAAGGCCCTTTTCTTTCCTGCCATAGTAGCCAAGAATCACAATCCTATCATTGTGAGTTTTTGCCAAAGACTAAAGAAGAAGGGTAAGCATAATATGGCAATTGTGGGAGCGTAAGCTACTCCATATCATTTTCGGTATCCTGACATCCAAAAGTGCTTTTGATCCAAATCATATCAAGAATTACAGAACTAGGATGTTGACTGTAGTTTAAAATCAAAAAATGCTTCCAATCCATTCAACATATTCACTAACTGTAATCTGTGTACTGTTACACAATCAGAAGTATTTTTTGATTTTATGATACAGCTTGAGTAATTTTTTTGTTGACTAGCAAGACGGTTGTAAGTTGGAAATATGATATAAAAGAAGCAAGAAGGAAGGTAGCTCTATAAAAAAATATAGTTATCAAAGGCTTGAGCGACCGTAAGACGGTAGTATTACACATACGTAGATATCAAGGTACTCAAGCCTATCCTTCGAGACGTTTGAATAGTTGTTTGGGACATACATATGCACCTGTTTACAATCTTAAATTTTAACTTAAACTCTCGAGGTTCTTTATGGTTATATCTTATCAAAATTTTATTGGCATTGATATCGGAAAACTTGAATTTGTCATTGCAGTGAATGAACAAAAAAGTGTTATCAAGTTTGACAATAGTTGTTCTGGCTGGAAACAATTTTACCAAAAATTTTCAAATATCTTACCCAATTCCATGATAATTTTAGAAGCTACAGGAGGCTATGAGCTTGGCTTATTGTATTTTCTTATTGACAGAAACATTGCTGTGCATCGTGCTAATACTCGTCAAGTTAAAAACTTCATTCTATCTCATGGAACTTTGGCAAAGACTGACAATCTGGATGCAAAAGCGCTTGCCCAATATGGTGTTGAGCGTTGTGGACGTCTGCAGCTATTTACACCTATCTCAAAAGAACAAACCACCTTATTTACACTTTGTCAGCGTCGTGATGATATTACAAAAATGCTTGTTCAAGAAAAAAATAGGCTTAAAACTCCTGGAAATGATTACATTAAGGAAAGTTGTCAACAAACTATTGAATTCCTCAATAATCAGGTAGAAAAGCTTGATCAAGCTATACAAAAAATAGTCAATGAAAACCCTGAACTGAACCGATACCAGAAGATTCTTGAAACAGTTCCTGGAATAGGTAGAAAAACCTCTCAATGTTTATTGTGCCTTATACCGGAACTTGGTTCCTTAAACAAAAGGCAAGTTGCAAGCCTTGCAGGTGTTGCACCTCATCCTAAGGAAAGTGGTAAAGCTATTGGTTACCGAAGGATTATAGGTGGAAGAAGTAACGTTCGTTCAAAGCTTTTCACAGCTGCTATGGCTGCTAGAAACTCCAAGTCAGAACTTGCTGCTTTTTATTGTAAGCTTATTGATAGTGGTAAAAGAAAGATGGTAGCACTCACTGCACTTATGCGTAAAATTATAGTCATCGCCAATGCCAGACTTAAAGAAGCAATTAATTTGCATGTTTAGAAATTTACATGGCAATAATTAAAATTAGTTAATGAATATGTGCGTCCACACACACACTAAACGCACATATTCATTGGCTTAAGCAAGGTAGTAGCTGTTTGATATAAAATTCTATTCTTATACGACAAAATGGGGTTTTATTGCCCATATGAAGTTGCAAAATTACACAAATAAAAAATTTTTAAACATAGTTGATATCTTTCTTATTCCACTTTTCCTTAACTTGACGCCTATGCTTTTTTTGAACATTCTCATATACTTTTAAGCATTATTATAAATTATCCCTTCAATAGAGAAGAAACCTGCTTTGAGCAAGAGATCGCTTTATTAATCATATAATTCTCATGATTGTTATTTATTTTAGGCAATTCATACAGATAATTCACCATCATCCCGACTGACTGACTAATGCCTTTTTCAGAAGTATCTGCCATCCAGTTGAGTTGTTTGATTGATGCACCATTGCTTAAATGAAAGTGTGCCACCGGATCATAAGCACCGCCACTACTGCTTTTAACCTTTAGCAAATAGTGTGCACAAAGTTTCAGTAGACACTGTTTTTCGCATTCAACGTTAGTTTTTATGCTTTCTAAAATTTCTTCACCTGATTGTTTTATATTAAGCTTACCTAATAAAGCTACATCTTGATTTTTCAGCCATTTCGTAAAGCCAGGTATTGGAGAAAGAGTTGCGTACGCTCTTATGCTTTTAAATTCCTGCGATAGCTTTTCTACAACCCTTTTGATTAAGAAATTACCAAGACTAATTCCAGATAACCCTGCTTGAGTATTTGATATTGAATAGAATATAGCAGTGCTTGCACTACTTGGATCGCTTGAAGGTACTGATTCATCTAAAAGGTGTTGAATGCTATCTGCAATCTTATTCACCAATGCAACCTCTACAAAAATTAGAGGTTCGTTTGGTATCTTGTAATGAAAAAAAGCAAAACAGAGATGATCAGAATCCAGCCTATTTTTTAAGTCACCCCAAGAAGAAATTTCATGCACAGCTTCATATTTTATAAGTTTTTCTAGCAATGATGCAGGTGAATCCCAGGTGATTTGACGAAGATCAAGTAGATCAACATCAACCCAAGTATAGAGTATATTTTTTAATTCGTTCTCTAGTGGATCCAAACTTCTATATTGGTTCTTTAGCTTAAGCACATCAGAACGCATATCAACAATAAACTTGAGGCCTTCTGGTAAAGAAATAAATTGCTTTAATATTTTAGAACGTGATGATTCAAGAGTTTTTATTAAATCCTGTTCAAATTTATAGTTTAACTCGGGATTTTGATTTTCTTTGTATTCTTTTATTTTCTCATCTATTTCTTCTTTATGTAGACTAAATTTTTCTGCCAGGGTTTGTAAAAATTTTATTTTACCTTTCTCTGATAAACTCAAGTAAAGATTACCAAGAGATACAGTGTTCTTACGTGCTGAGACTTCTCCTCCCTTTGGGTTTAAGCATTCGTTCATCTTCAAGACTAAACTATCGATATCGCGACTACTACTTAAATCAGGGCTAATATTGCCAACCCATGACCTTACAGCATCTGCTACTTCACCTAATATTTTAAAAAAGCCTTTTACTGTTTTCTTATCTTCAACTTTCACTATATCAGTTTTTGCTAATGATTCTTTTGCCATAGGTTCCTCTTAACTGTGTATCTATCTTAAATTAAAAAAAATATTAGTCTACATAGCAAGCATATACTTTCATGGTACAATTATCTTAGAATCTGCTTAAAATTTTCGTAAAAAGAGTTAGATTTTCAATCTTATTACTCTTCTTAAAAAAACACTTTTATTATAAAAATGCCCTTTTCCCTTTTTCTGGGCAAGGTTGATTTCTAATTACCTGAGCGAAGTTACTTAATTTTTACACATCTATTGTAAAGTACAAAGGCTGACTTTGGAATGAAAATGCTAGCCGATACTTGGACTTTATTGATACTTACGCTACTTGAAACTATACTTGGTATAGACAATTTAATCTTTATTTCTCTAGCAATAGATAAGGTGCCAAATCTGCTGAGAGAAAGAGCGCGCCTTATAGGTTTTAGCCTAGCGCTATTGATGCGTTTTGTAATACTATTTTTTACATCATATATATTATCAATGCAAAAACCTATATTTCACGCCGTATCACTGGATATCTCAGTAAAGGATTTACTTATGATTGCAGGAGGGTTATTCCTTATTGTTAAAAGCTCTATGGAGTTATGGAGCGACATTTTTGTACATAAGGAGAACAAAACAAAGGCGAACGTTAAATCACAATTTTTTTTAGTTGTGCTACAAATTATATTAATAGATTTAGTTTTTTCGGTTGATTCAATATTAACTGCCATAGCATTAACTCACAATATGATAATTATTGCTATAGCATTTACATTTTCCATATTAGCAATGCTATTTTCATCAAGTTATACCGCTCAGTTAATAAAATCAAACCCAAGCTTAAAAGTAATTGCCATTCTATTTATTTTACTCGTCGGTGTATATCTAACACTTGAAGGGCTTCACATAGAACTACCAAAAGCATATTTGTATTCTTCATTTATGTTTGCATTGCTTGTGGAAGTTATAGGTAGCGTAAAGAAAACGTAGCAGACCTCTTTCAAAACTATTTTACACGAAGCAAAAATCTAATCAGCGCGTGACGCACATCTGTATGAACATTGTCTAGCAGGAAGGTGTCATCCCAGTGTCTAGACACACAATCGTACAAACATTATCTGTAGGATGCCAGTGTGTGACACTGGCATCTACCGTCTTAAACATCAAGATAAAAATTATTATTTTTTATCATAGCATTTAAACAAATGATGATTTTTCTCATTACAGCAACTTTAGCGGCTTTGCCAGAGTCAACTAAACGCTGGTAAAATACTTTCATTTTTTTATTATGATGCATTGCAACCACAGCAGACATGTATAATGCTTTTCGAGCATAAAATCTGCCACCTATGATTTGAGCTTTGCTTATTTTCCTTCCGATTTCGTTGGTTTTTGGCAACTAAACAAGCTATTTCCTTATTATCTAACCTACCAAGTTCAGGTACCTCTATGAGTAGGATACTTGCGGTCAACACCTTTATAGCTAGTTAGCAGTTTGCTTTTTTCCTTCAAATTAGGATCAGAGTTCTTCTATATCTTTCCTAACTTGCTCTTTTGCAAATTCTATCTGTCTTTCTATATATTTTCTGGCTTTTCCTGTTGAAAACGGCACTTATTTGCATATCGTTTAGATTGCGCTCAACTGCTCTTTTAGTTCTTCTTGCTTTTGTGAAACTATGTATTCTATTACCTCGTCATTTTTTGTGATAAATTCAGCATATTTTTCTAGTAATTTTGCATCTAATTTATCTGTTTTTGCAAAGTGGTTGCAGACCTTTGCAAACCCGATTTGGGTGAGCTCTGTGAACAGCTATGTTATGTTCCCGCAACAACTTTATGACAAATTTTTCATAACCACCTGTTTACACATAACCTAATAAGTACGTTAACTATTTTTGACTTTATAAACTCAGATATAGCTCTTTCTACATTTTCTATACGCTGATGTTTATTATCGATTGAGATATCAAGTGTTTCTTTTGAAACATCAAAAATAGCCATTTTTGTACCTATAAATATAATCAAATAATAATGTAAATGCTGTACAGGATTGTTTTTCTACCGTTCGTACTCCATTTTTTAAAGCTAGGAGTGTACTGAGATGCCTACGATTTCTATCAATCAATCCAATTGACAGCTTGCTCATTATAGCCTTGCGGCTTTGATTTAATATACAATCATTTATATTACCTTAAAGCCTTACTATGCCTTTATTATCCCTTTGGGGAAACCTCTTTTAAGTTAGCTATATGATACCACTTGTTATACTTTCAACACTTATGATGTCTATTCCCGCTGAGTTAGGATTCATTACCTATAATTTGCTTTTTTTTGTTTTTTGTTTGGTAGAAGTCATAGTCCTATCCACCTTGTTTGAGTTTTATTTTTATGACTCCCCCACAAGAACCGTGCTTGCGTAGAGTAGGTAGCCAGCGAGTTACTACTAAGCACTTTTCCAACAACCCCTCTCCGAACCACGCATCCGTATCACGTGGCTCTCCGATAATCTTTACATTTTAAGGAATCACCATCACATTTACCATATTGGATTTTCTTATGGCATTCATGACAAACAACAAGAGTTTTCCTCTGTCATTCAATCATTCTTTTCTTCCATTCAGGTAGTTTAGTATTATTTTTACTTCGCAGATCAGTAAGTTTACGTACCTCAATTTGCTCTTGTGATTTACATAATTCACAAGTTTGCGCTAGTAGTCTTTGTATTACTTCACTACGCTTATTCCATGTTGGTATAACGTTATCATTTACACCGACCCATTTATTCCATTTTAGTGATACAGTACCAAAGTGTGTAATAAGTGGTATCTTTGGTGACAAACTAACCTTACCCAGAAAAAGTAGAGAGGAAGTTAAGAAGTTTTTTCAAAGAGGTGTGATATGACAAAAAGAAGAGAACATACAGCAGAATGCAAAAATGAAGACTGGAAAAAGAAACAGGTCAATCATCAGCAAAAATAGGAAGAGATTTGGGTATTAGCGGCTAAGCAGGTGGGTAAAAACATACAATGTCTGGAACCCAGGAAAAGGAACTTGTGACAAAGAAAAGTTTGATTTAAAGAAAGAGCTGGCAACGAGAGAAAGAGACATTTTAAAAAAAGCCCTGGGATATTTTGCAAACCAAAAAGAGTTTTTATAAAAGAACATGAAAACTGCTATAAAACACGGGAATTATGAAGGTTTTTGAACGTATCTGCTTGTATAGATGGATTACTCAGAAAAAAACAATAAGAGAAGAGCTCATACAAAGAAAAGCATCACAATGCAGGTACGGAGCTCCTAAACTGAATTAAAGGCTTTAGGTAAAATCAAAACAATGTTATGCAGAAAAATGGCATTCAAGCTAAGCTTAGATGAAGGTTTAAAACTACAAATAACATATTGAATCAGAATTTCACCACTGATCAACTAAACAAGATATGGGTTTACGTACATAAAAACCAATCAAGGATGGTTGGCAATAATAGATTTAGTTGATAGGCATAGATATGGCTATTGCGCAAATCTGCTTATAGCGATCAAGGATCACAATACACCTCTAAAAATTATCAATTTTTACTGAGTACAAAAAGTATTATTTCTAGACAAAGGTTGTTGTTATGATAATGCTGTTTCAGAGAGCTTTTTTAGTTCACTCATACTCATTGATACTTCACAATACTCTGCACAACACCGCAATATTTGAATATATAGAAATTTTTTATAATAAACAGCGTAGACATTCTACATTGCATTCCTGAACTTTTTATTTTCATAGCAAAAACTTCTTTACTTCCTCTCTACTTTTTCTGGGTAAGGTCAATAGTCAAAACGTTTAACATAAGAACCACACAAGGTTACAAATGGTGAATCAGCATTGCCTTAAAGAGAGTACCCATATTTTCAGTTAACCTTAGAAATTCACTGAAGATCTTATTTTTTTGTTCATCACTTGCATTTTTCATCAAAGTTTGTGTTCTTTCTTTTATACCAAAAAGGTGTAAAAATTCTCTTTGAGTCAAAATCTCACAATTTACGTGACTTAATGAATCTTTTAATGATTGAAAGTTCACAAGTGCAGTGATGTCACTATTACCGACATTTTCAAGAAAATTAGTATACTTATGCTGTCTTATCGATTGTAGAGTGCTCTTGTATTCAGGATATACATAACCATAATCTATAATCAGGGCAGCTCCTCCATTATTGACTATCTTATTCTCAAGTTTCTTTAATATTGCAATTCCAGCTGGACATATTTCTACCACTGCACCATTGAAAAGTTTTCCTATTCCAGTAATTGGCATTGAGCACTGAAGTAACAACGAAAGACTGCCATTATCCTGCTTTGTCACTCTGTTTTCATACCACTGTCCATCACGATAAACGAACTGGTCAATTGGAAGGGCGTCAAATAACTCATTTGCAAAAAAAATAGTTGGCTGGTTTGGTAAGTTGTTGACATCTGTGTGCCAGTTAATATCTAATCCCTTTAATTTTTCCTTTTGTGTTTTCTGTAAAATAGGACTTATTTCAACTAGGTGAATGTCCATTGAGCTAAAAAAACAGCTATATTTTTTAGTGACTCTTATTACATCGTGAATGAGTGTTCCTTTACCTGGTCCAAGCTCAACTAGAGAAAATTTTGATGGCTTTCCTAGTTTTTCCCATGTATGCATTGTCCAAACTGCAATTATTTCACCAAACAGTTGACTAATTTCAGATGCAGTAATGAAATCACCATCTTTGCCAAGTGGTAATTTATTCATGTAATAGCCGTACTCTTTATGATATAGAGCAGCGTTCATAAAATCACTGATGGATATTGATCCTCGGCTTTTATCAATTAATTCGTGTATATAAGTGAGCATGTTATTAATAAATGTTTAACTATAGCGTGCCATAATATAAAATAGTAGAGTATTTATATATATAGTATAAACTTAAGTTTGTGAGTAATAGTGCTTCAGTTATGGACGACAAAAACACCGGTTATGTTGCCCTTATACCTCAAGATGATAGTATTGAATACAAATTTGAAAAAGCTGTCAATTTTATAGAAAACAAGGTTATAAATGCTGATGGACTAACTTTAGCAGAAATATTTCAAGTGCTAGTTCGAATGTTAAATGGTGATCTAGAATTAGTAAAAAAAGTGCTAGCATGTGCTAATATTATGGTAAAGCATGAAATGAGGGTAGCAAAAGAGTCACAATTGAGCAGAGCTGATGTTCATCGAGCTTTAGAAGGCAAAGAAGGTGTTTTCAATGGGCAAGATTTTATCAAAAAACCACCTCTTTTACCTGCGATGAGATCGGTCAAAAAGAAAAGTAGAGGTCTTTAAATGGCTGAGTCTATAAAAAAGTTTACTGTGCAGTGTGATTTCAAAGGGCAAAGTTCGCCTTTTGCAATATACATAGGAAATCCAAAGGATGATACTCATCCAATTCACCATCAAGATTCCTGGCTTGCAAAGGAGCGTGGAGGAAACATACCTAATAAAGTCAAAGAAAGTCTGCAAAAATTATATAAGTTATCTCAAGAAAATGGAGTCTCTTTTTCAGAGTTATGTGTATATGCCATTACTGTAGTTAGTAATAATGATAAAAAAAATGACGGCAAGTAGTGAGATTCTCAATATTTCATTTATGGAGGTTTTTGATCTCGTCTTCTTGTCCACTTTTTTTACTATAATTGCGCAATAGGTTGAGATATTATTTTTAGATGGAGTAGATCCTGGTACAATGACGGAATAAGGTGGCACTTCACCATAAAATATCTTGTTTGTTTCTCTATCAATGATCTTTGTTGATGCTCCAATAAACACCCCCATGCCAAGGACTGATCCTTCTCTTATTATCACACCTTCTGCTACCTCACTGCGCGCTCCAATGAAGCAATTATCCTCTATAATAACTGGAGAAGCTTGAACAGGCTCAAGAACTCCACCTATTCCCACTCCACCGGAAATATGGCAATTTTTTCCTATTTGTGCACAACTACCAATTGTTGACCAAGTGTCTATCATTGTACCAGAATCAATGTATGCACCAACGTTGATAAAGCTTGGCATTAGAACAACATTTTTACCTATATAAGCAGATTGGCGGACAAAACACCCAGGTACTGCTCTAATTTTTGACTGGTAAAATTTCTCCTCATTCCATTCACTAAACTTGCTACCGATCTTGTCAAACCAGCAATTGGTGTTGTCTATTATTTTGCTTTTTTCAGTGAGAAAGTGTAATAATATTGCCTGCTTTATCCACTTATGTACTATCCATTTTCCACTTGATGACTTTTCTGCTACTCTAATTTTACCACTATCAAGTAACTCAATTACCTTTTTGATTATTACTCTTGCTGCTTTTTTTAGATTACAATCGTTAAGTTTATCTTTATCTTTCCAAATATTTTCTATCTCATCTTGTAATTTTTTAGTTGCAAATTTTTCATTTATTATATACATATTGATATCAAATTTATATTATTTTATACGTAAGCACTATGAAAATACAATGTCATAATTGTACTAAAACCTACTTAGTATCTCGTGAGCAAATAGGTTTTTCTGGAAGGAAGGTGAAATGTACGAACTGCAATCACATGTGGCATGAGTATCTAAAAGAAATGTCAAGCGAATTGTGCTCTGCTAACGCACAAGAAAAAAAAGCTAGCTGGAGACAAAGTTTAACTCTAACTTTTGCAGTGGTTGCAGGATTATGCGTTATAATTGTTGGTGGTATCTTTCCAGGAGAGGTAAGTAAGATATATAAAACAGTTAGTGCATATAAAGATTCAATAGGCCATAAATTAGGGTACAAAAAGGTGCAAACGGAAAGCTCAAATGCGAGAGAACTTGTTGTCAATGAGTTTTATCAAGATTACCTTTTCCTGTCTAATTTTAGATCTAGTTGAATAGGCATAAGTCATCAATGTCATGCAAGTAGCTACACTTATTTCTCATTGTCACGCACTGGAATGACGCTCTATGGTTGTTATGACATCATTTACTATAGATTTGTTCCAGAAGCTTACATTTAGAAAACTTCTATAGATTTTTCCTACTTCTGTGATATTATAAGCCTGTGATGATAAAATAAGTGAATATGGATAAGTTAGCGTATGAAATCATAGAGCATGAGTATGATGTGGTGATAGTAGGTGCAGGTGGAGCAGGGCTTAGAGCAACACTTGGAATGGCTGCAACTAGTTTTTCGGTTGCCTGCATTTCTAAGATTTTCCCTACACGAAGTCATACAGTTGCAGCACAAGGCGGAATTAGTGCAGCTTTGAGCAATATTGCTGAAGATGATTGGCGCTGGCATGCGTATGACACAATAAAAGGTTCAGACTGGCTTGGCGATCAAGATGCAATAGAGTATATGTGTAAAAATGCTGCCAAAGCTGTTATCGAACTTGAAAGTTTTGGCGTACCTTTTTCTCGTACGGAGGATGGCAAAATATACCAGCGTGCTTTTGGTGGAATGACAACTCGCTTTGGTAAAGGAAAATCAGCTCAGCGTACTTGTGCAGCAGCAGACAAGACTGGGCATGCGATTCTTCATACTCTATATCAGCAATGTCTCAAATTCAACGCTGAGTTTTTTGTTGAATACTTTGTGATTGATTTAATTATGGATAGTGAAACAGGAGCATGCTGCGGAGTTCTTGCCTGGTCGCTGTGTGATGGCACATTACATAGATTTCGTGCACATTCGGTGGTAATAGCGACAGGTGGTTATGGACGTGTTTATTTTTCTGCAACAAGTGCACACACCTGCACAGGTGATGGTAATGGCATGGTAGTGAGAGCTGGATTGCCACTTGAAGATATGGAATTTGTGCAATTTCATCCAACAGGAATATATGGTTCAGGGTGCTTGATGACAGAAGGATGCCGCGGTGAAGGTGGATACCTCATTAATTCTCAGGGTGAAAGGTTTATGGAACGTTATGCACCAAAGGCAAAAGATTTGGCTTCTCGTGATGTGGTAAGTCGCGCAATAACAATTGAAATTAGAGAGGGAAGGGGAGTTGGACCGAAGAAGGATTACATGCACTTGAATATATCGCATCTTGATCCAGAAGTGATCAAACTCAGATTGCCAGGCATTAGTGAAACAGCAAAAACCTTTGCAGGAGTTGATGTTACTAAAGATCCGATACCTGTTGTTCCAACTGTTCACTACAATATGGGTGGTATTCCAACCAACTATCATGGAGAAGTGATTACACTGAAGAAAGGTAAAGAAGAAGTAGTGAATGGACTGTTTGCAATTGGAGAAGCGGCATGTGTTTCTGTACATGGTGCAAATCGACTTGGTTCTAACTCGCTTCTTGATCTTGTGGTTTTTGGTAGGGCTGCAGCGCTCAGAGCAAGAGAAAAATTGAAACCTGATACACCGCATAAAAAATTGCATTCAGACTGCACAGACTGGATAGTAGATAGATTTAATAAAATGCGATTTGCTTCTGGAGGGCTCAAAGTAGCAAAAATACGCAGTGAAATGCAGCACACTATGCAAAAATATGCATCAGTATTCCGTGTTGCTGAAGTTTTAGAAGAAGGCAAAAAAGCTATAAAAAAGGTAGCAAAAATGATGTCTGATATTTCACTTGAGGATCGCAGTATGATATGGAATAGTGATTTGGTTGAAGCGCTGGAGCTTGCAAATATGATTCCACAAGCGGTTATTACTATGGAATGCGCAGCTAATCGCGAGGAAAGCAGAGGTGCTCATGCTCGCGAAGATTTTCCCGAGCGCGATGACAAAAATTGGATGAGGCATACTATAGCATGGCTTAAAGAAGAGAAAAACCAAATCAGTGTAGAAATTGACTATAAAAAAGTTGCTGAAAAAACTCTGAGCGATGAGATTGATTTCATCGCTCCAGAGAAGAGGGTTTATTAGTTACACTATCCCTATCACAATTTTTTAATGAGTTCATTATTGATATGGCACTCATTTTAGTGTCTGGAGGACTTTCAGTATGTTCTGATTGATTTGATGATTTTTGCACCTCTTGCTCTTCTAAATCGTTGGACTTATTTTCTATATCTTTAACAGAGTGATTGCATTGTGTATCATTTTTTGGTGCGTTATCTTGAAGTGTAAGTTGCTTTTCTTCAGTAAGCTTTCCTTTAATTTTTCCAAATCCTTCATAAATATTTTCTAAATTCAAGTAAATGAGATAACAAACTCCAATAACTGCTATAATAGATGAGGCAGCTGCAATTGTAATACTTCCTTGAGAAGCGCTGAATATTACTGTACAGGCTAAAGCAGTAAACACAAGCGTTGTCACTACTTTACAAACACCATTATTGACATACTTTACAATATCGCGTGCTTTTAACTTCTTGCCAAAATTGCACTTCAGTTCAGTTCTCATATTATCTGGAATAAGCTTTCTACCTATTGATTTCTCTATTCCTTTTATAATTTTATAATACTCTTTGCTCCATAATCTTTTGGGTAGTATTTGCTTTGGGTCAACACCATTTTGCAATAATTTTACACAGAACTTGATCGTGTTATCACGGCTCTTAGGATTGATCAAATTATGTTTATCTTTTGTCGTCTTAGTAATTAACGCTACTTGTAGTGGTGTTCGTTTTTTTTCGTTAGTGGCGTTTACAGCTTCACCTAACTTGTCTTTGGATATTACTCCTTTTTTCACTAAATCTAATATTAAATTCAAGCATGAAATCTTTTGCTCTCCTTTTAGTAAAGCAATGTGATGCAGAATATTATTACCCTCTTTATCTTGAGCAGTAATATCTGTACCATTTTGTAAAAATAACTCTAAGGCTTTATATCTATTTGTTTTTTCAAATTTTCTATCTGTATATGATCGATCCTCATTTTTTTCTTTTATATGCTGAAACAAATAATGAATAGGTGTTAATCCTTCCCTGTTAGTAGTATTTACAGCATCATCTTTATCTGAAATCAACTCCAAACATGTAATCTTTTGTTCTCCTTTTAGTAAAGCAATGTGATGTAGAATATTATTACCCTCTTTATCTTGAGCAGTAATATCTGCACCATTTTGTAAAAATAATTTTAGGACTTGATACCTAGTAGTTCCTTTAAACTCCTTATCCGTAAGCGACTGGCTTTCACTTTTTTTTCTTATATATTGAAGTAACTGATGTAGAGGTGTTTGTTTTGCTGTATTTTCAGCATTTATAGCTTCTGTGAGTTGTGTTTTAAGTTGCCCTTTTTCTTTCTTCTTACTTATATTTAATATTATATTTAAAAATTTAAGCTTTTGTCCCTTATCCAATTTTGTAACTATCAGGTGTAGAACATTGTTACCATTTGTATCTTTAAGGCTAATATCTGCTCCTTCTTTCAATAATTCCTTAAAAGATTTCTCATCTTTATTTTTAATTGCTAAATGTAATTGATAATTATCATTACTATCTGGAGTATTTATGGCATGGGCTATAACTTCTTCAACTTCTGTTTTTGCTTCTGGCTTTAGCTCAGCCAATTTCTTTAAAAACTTAAGATGGTATTCATTTTGCTTTTTAGATAATTTTTTTAAAGTGTCTGTAGACAAGCTTATCTTGGCCACATGCTCTGGAAATTTCATAAGAAACTTAAGTGTATTATCACTACTTCGAATTGTATTAGACTTATGTTCTTCTTTGGTTATCTTGTTAATTAGTGCAACTTGAAGAGCGTTCTGTTTTTTACTATCAACAAGTTGTGCTAGATCTTCCTCGGGGATCGTTTTTTTTAGGGTGCTTAGAAATTTGTATTTTTGTTTCTTTTCGAGCGATACAATAAGGTGTAAAATATTATTTCCTTTTTCATCTTTTATGCCACTGACATTTATGCAATTTTTTAGATATTTTCTAAATTTTCTGTTATTTCCATTTTTGATTGCTTTTAGTAATTGAGCATCATTGTCCGTTATTTCATTTACTTCATCTTCAAAATCGCTACCGTAGCCACTTTCTGACTCACTGTCCTTGCGATTTTTATTAGAATGACTTTTAGTGACTTCAGAAATTACTTGTTCTTTTGTTTCATTTGATATTTTTTTTGATTGTTTTATTACTTTATCTAGCACTGGAAGGAAGCATTTCGTATAGTACTTATAATATTTTTCCCGTTCTCTAAATGATTCTTTTAATTTTATTAATACTTCAGGACTAGCACCTTCCTCAAATAATCTTTTGCACTTCTTGAGCGTTCTATCTCGACTTCTCGGTCTTTCACGCTTATGTTGTGCTTTTTTTACCTTTCTCTCTATAGTATCATACAATTGCTTGTCTTTTTTATCTTGTTTTTTATTTTTGTTTATATATTTATCTAGTTTGTTTGCATTAGTAACTAATACACTTAGATCTATACTCATATTAAAACCTCAATATTAAAGCTATTTGGCGTTAGCGCTTCAACTAACAACCTATTGAATTGGACTTTTAAATTGAGCTAGATGTGATCGAAATATAGGTGGAAAGGCAGAAAATTAATTTCTGTGAGAAAATTTGCCGTCATAGTTGAACCTCACTTGAACAGTTGCTACTATTTTAACCATTTAATCTTAAAAAATAATAAATATAGCTAAACTGTGAAACGTGCTATTGGCTAAAATAGGATAAGAAACTATAGCTGCAAATATCCAAATTGATGTTTTTATCAGTCTTCCAGACTTGGTTTTTCTTTTAGTTTTTTAAGTCTTTCTTTATTTAGTATGGAGCTTATCTCTTCTACACTTTTATTAATATCATTATTGATTATTACATAATCATATTTACCACGTTTGCTTATCTCTTTTTGAGCTTCGGCTAATCTGCGCTCTATTTCACTTGCATCATCACTATTACGCCTTTGCAGGCGTAACCTCAGCTCTTCCATTGAAGGGGGAAGTATAAAAACACTTACAACTTTTTTCCTCATGAGCTTGAATAAGTGAAATGCTCCTTGCCAGTCTATGCTTAGTAAAACGCTTATTCCACTGCTTAAGTTTTGCTCTATAAAATCTCTTGGTATACCATAAAAATTCTCAAAAACTTTGGCGTATTCAAGCATTTGGCCAGCTTTGCATAACTCGTGAAATTTTTCTTCGGTAACGAAAAAATAGTCTTTTCCATTTATTTCGCCGGAGCGAGGCTTGCGTGTAGTCATAGAAACAGACATAACTAAATTAGTTGATTGCTCAAGTAATTTTTCTGATATAGTAGTTTTTCCAGCTCCAGAAGGGGAGGATAGAATCAGTAGTATGCCCTCATTTTTTACGGTCATTTTTGTTTCTACATAGTTTAACAAGTACATTATAGAGTTTTTTAAGACTTTGTATTTTTTGAATCAAAGTTTAAAAGGCTAGAGCCCTCTAAATTAGAATTTGATAAATTGGTGCCAATAAGAGAGGAATTATCAAAGATAGTATAACGTAAATCGGCTTTTTCAAGATTTGCCTTATTCAAATTAACGTTTACAAACTTTGTCCTACTTAATATTGAATTAGAAAAATCAGCATTTTCTAAATTCATATCCTTGAACTCAAAGTAAGAATAATTTACATCAAATCTTTCACCCTGTGATATTTTCTCTTGCAGATCCTCAATTGAAGTTATAGCATTCTCTAGACTTGTAATTTTTGTCTGTCCCTGATTGTCAATCACAATTGAATTATCAAATTTGCAATCTGTTAAATGAATATCAGCAATTGAACTTTTATATATGCTTGAAGAGTGAAAAGACATATCACTCATTGTTGAATTACTCAAATTGCTAAGAAAAAAACTAGCTTTCCTAAAGGCATTATCATAAAACACAGAAGATCTAAAATCACTTTCAATGAAGTTTGAATTAGTTACTTTTAAATTAGACCACTTTGAGTTATCAGCTAATAATTTGAAGAATATTGAATTTTCTATCTCACTGAAATCAATATTATGGTGGGAAAGCGTACTATTGTAAATTTGAGAGTCTTGAATTTTCGTCTTATACATTGAGGTTGTAGAAAGATCTGAATCTTCTATTTTTGCAGAGGTAAACAATGAATGGTCAAAGAACGAACCATTCATGTCAGAATTCACAACTTTAGTATTATGAAACTTTCCGTGACAAATGTTAGCATCATAGGCATTAACTTTATACAATTCACTAAAACTAAAATCAATATTAGATAAATCAGCATCCTGAAGATCTGCTTCAGAAACATATGCATGTTTTATCTTGGAACCATTTAGTATAGATTTAACGAAGTTTGAATTATCCCCTTTCACATAGGAAATTTGTGAATTGCTTAAATTGGCTTTTTCGAAATTACTATCCACTATAATGGAAGAATTAAAATAGGCGTTCGAAAGATTGCTACCTGCAAAATCCGATTTTTTTATTTCTGCACCATATATGTTAGCATTTTTTAGTGAAGAAAATTGTATCTTGAGCTTGTGTGCATCCACTCCAAAGAAACTTGCATTGTCGAAATTATTCCTCTGCATAACAGTATCGTTTATTTCACTATCACTAAAATTTATGTAGCTAGCATTTGAGTTTGATAAATCGGAGAAATTCATTTTTACATTCAAAAATTTAGTATGCAAACCAATTATATTACGCATACTTACTTTGTTGAGGTTAGAACTAATAAAATCAGCATAACTGATATTAGACTGATCGAATATGATATCTGTTAAATTTGCAGAAGCAAATTTTGAAAAACTCAAATTTGTGCCTTTTATTTTAACGCCATATAAATTAGCATTGGAAAAATTAGCACCACGTAAATCAACATCGATAAAAGACACATCTGATAAATCGGTGTTAGAAAAATCGGCACCAATCAAACTCACTCCGTCAAAAATAGATTTATTTAAATATAATTGACTAAAATTAGCCCCATTTAAATTAGGGCCAAAACCTTTCTTAAAATCTTGTGGAACCCCTGCTTTGCTGCACTGTACTAAAAACTTAGCAAAATCTTTTGTATTGTAAGATACGTATTTTATATCGTGCAGAGCGCTTAAAAAATCATTGATTGGATTTTTTTCATCATCTATTTCATTTCCATAGCATAAATGACCAGCTAAAATTAATATCAAAAGTCTAATTATCTTTTGCATTGCAGGTATTTTCTTTTGTTTTTATAGCAAAGTTATACATATCTGAGTTTTCTTCATTGTTTATTTCTTTATCCTCCAAAAGATATGGCATCATTTCGGCAATTGCGTTTATTATATCGATCTGCTTTTTCTCGATTGCTATGTCGATAGGGGACTTAAAACTATTATTAACCGCTCTAGGGTCAGCACTTTGTAATAAGAGAAAACGAACTGTGTCTATTTGACCTTGCTTCACTGCATAAATTAGAGGAGTATCACCCAGTTTATTTTTAAATCTTAGTATTTCTTGAATTGTTAACCCAATTTTTTCTAACTTATTTATTACTCCTCTTAAACAAGTTAAGTTACCCTTCTTAATGCAATAAAAAAATTGCTTACTGTAATCATCAGTAAATATAGTTGTAGGAAGATGTTCATTAAGGCTATCGTATTGTCGTTTATATATTGACTTACTTTTATGATCCCATTTTTTTGTTATTTCTTTGTTTAGCTTTGTCCATTTTTCGCTTTCTTCATCTTCTTTATTGACAGGTATTGTCTGACTTTCTTTGCTGCTGTCCTTAGTTACTCTTTTCTCTTCAGGCTGTTCTTCCTCTAATAATTGACCTGTTGAAAGCTCAGTATCTTTTATATTAGTCTCCTGGTCAGGTTGTAGGTTTGTTTGTATATTTTTATTACTTGAAGGTACTTCGACTACATTTATTGAGTCTTGGTCTGTGCTTTCCTTTAGTTCGCTCATAAGCGAAGGAATTTTATCCTCTTTATCAGCGCTTTCAGCATCAGTATTGCTTTTCGATTTGTCTTCTTGATTTATGCTGCTTTCATTTTTATTTTCTTCAGGCTGCTCTGCAGCAAGCAGGTTAGATATAACGATTAATAGTATGAAGAATACTTTATATTTCATAAACATTGCAAATATAGGCTTAATTAAAATGATACTATAATCAAATGATTAATCTACAGTAAAAAGTGCCTTAGTTATACTATACAAAAAGGATATCTGCGAAGAATAGGAAAATTTTTAGTACATAAATACAGCTCAAATAAGAATGCTTCCTTTGGTATGCACTATAGGTATAACTTTTTTCATAATTCTCATGTATAAAACAGCATAATTTGTATTTTAGGAGTAATTTATGCTTACAAAGTGTGCTAAACTGATTTCATGTGAGGAAAGTGGAAATAAGCAGTTCGTAGTTTATAATGCCAAAGCATGTGACGGTGATGAAAGATTTAGTTTTTTTACTGAGATGGAAGAAGACGAAAACGAAGGTGAATTACCTAGTACTTGCCCAGTAGGTAGTCTAGTAGATGTTTATTATAACCCTGAGTACTGTTTAGAAGAAAATCATTCCTGCTACGCAGAGTATATGCAATTCTCAGCTGATGATCACTGTAAAGCTGATTGTGGGGTTTTCTAGATTATCTATTGCTATCTATTAGTAGAAATTAACGTATGGCAGACAATAACTGTATGTCACACGCTGGCTTTGTGTTTATAGTAATTTTTTGCAAATAAATGCAAAAAATTACTTGACACATTTTGTAATTTGATTATTCTCAGTGAAAATGAGGGTATTTTAGAGCTCGAAATTCACCTTATTCAAGTCTGCAGACTTTTCAATTAATTTCTCAATAAGAAAATATAGCACAGTCTACTTCAGTGCATACTTAATTTCTGTCATGAGGTGTGTTATATTTTTCTAAATCGTTTTTCATAGGAGGATCATTATGTCTAAAATTCCTTAAAATTAATTAAAGTTAAACATTAATTAAATAGTGCAGTACTGCCTTACGCGTTGCTAATCCAAACTTTACTTGCTGTAAAATAACACAATCTGCTATATCATTGCTAATTTCGATACCTCTATTTATTGGTCCTGGGTGCATAACAATTGCATCGGGTTTTGCGTGCGATAGTTTTTGTGCATCAAGTCCATACAAATAAAAATATTCTTTTTCCGAAGAACTATTATTCATGCGCTCTTTTTGCAATCTCAAAAGCATAATTACATCAGCATCCTTTATACCTTCAGTTAATGAGTAATGAGTTGAATCTACTTCAGGAAAATGCTTACAAATCAAAGTTGGTGGTGCAACCAAGCTTATTTTTGCTCCAAACATTTTTAGCAATCTTATATTTGATCTTGCAACTCTACTGTGCAAAATATCTCCACATATCACAATTTTGAGGTTTTTTATTTGCTTTTTATAATTGATAATTACAAGATAATCTGCAAGAGCTTGAGTTGGATGTTCACTGCTTCCATCACCCGCGTTAATTAGCGAGCAGTTAGCATGCTTTACCAGTGTATTAATGATACCACTACTTTTATGCCTGATTATCATATAGTCAGGATTCATTGCATTTAATGTTTTTATCATATCTTTTAGATCTTCTCCTTTGTTAACAGAAGAAGATTTTATTGGCAAAGTTACAACATTTGCTCCAAGGCTTTTTGCCGCTATTTCAAAAGATGCAAGTGTGCGTGTTGAATCTTCAAAAAATAAGTTTATTACTATCTTGTTTTTTAGAATATGGCTAGTTTCTGTTTCAAAATATTGGTTGGCTAACTTAGTTATATTTTCTACATCACTAACCGTGAGATCTGAGATGTTCAGCAAATTCCTTTTTTTGTTCATAGCTCCCTTTTTGAGCTTATTCTACTTTCTTAATTATTATTTTTCAACTCTACAGTTATAAAATAGAATAGAAGAAAGACTATTATTTCCACTTACACTCGTCTGCTATCATAATAGCCTCAAAGAGGTGCTTCTCAAGCTCACTTATAGGTAGATCACTTTGTGGATAACTTCCCCAAGATTTTAATACATCAGAAGTTTCAATACTTTCAACAATGGGATATTCTTGATTTTTTTCAGCATATAATTCTTGAGCCTGTTTACTTACAAAAAACTCCAATAAAGCTATAGCATTTTCTCTGTTTTTTGCGTTTTTTGTTACTGCTGCGCCACTAAGATTCACCATTACACCATCATTAGGAAAGAAAGCTCCTAGTTTATCTGTAACACTTTTCTTATTTTTTGACGAAAGAATTCTTGCAAAGTAGTAGCTGTTTACTATTGCAACATCCCCTTCACCAGCGGCTACAGCATAGATTTGATCTGTATCACCACCACTTGGCTTTCTTGCCATGTTGTTCACAATTCCACTAACCCATTCCTTGGTATTTTCAAATCCATTTTTTGCAATCATAAAAGCAATCAATGATCGGTTATATGGACTTGTGGAAGAACGCACTAATATTTTCCCTTTCCATTTTTCATTTGCTAAATCTTCGTAGGTACTTAATTCTTTAGGATCTACTGATTCTTTATTGTAAACCAATATTCTGGCTCTTTTTGTAAGGCCAAACCAATAATCTTCACTATCTCTAAATTTAGCAGATATGGCATTTTTTAGAACTTCTGAATCCACTTGAGACAAAAGCCCTCTTTTTTTTGCTAAAATCAAATTCACCACATCTGCGGTTAAAAATAAATCAGCTTCACCACCATTTTCCATGCGTGAAAGTAACTGAGAATAGTCGTCGATGATATAACGTACCTTGATACCCGTATTTTTTGTAAATTCATCAAATAAACTATGTACCAATTCTTCTTTACGTGATGAATAAACATTTACTACTTGCGAATCATCAATTCCGCTATTTTTATATAAAAAATTAACGACTATCAATACAATTGCTACCAAAGGTATAAATACTAAAGCTTTTTTCATATCATAAAACAAATCCCTTCATTTTAAGATACTCAAATAGCAAGGTTCTGGCAAGTGCCAATAAGGGGCATTGAAATTCATCTACCAACCGTAAATAACATCTGGATAATTGTGAGATTGAACTATAACTTGCTCAAGCGTTAAACTGCTGCGTTTAGCATCTTTACTATGATTTTCTTCAAGAACTTTTGTTCTTTCTTGTTTTATTTCCTGAGTGAATTTCTCATTAACACCTTCAGCGCCAATCTTTTCCCGAGAATATATAAGATTAGTACAATTTGTTTTTCTATAGTAATGTACACCAAGACACAAAATTAATAATGCAAGTACACCTGAGCCTATAAGTAATGATAGTCCTATGTCATTAGTCAAAGGGTTCTGGTAAAATTTTTGTACACCATTAACACCATTTGTTGCAAGTAGCCCTAAAGGAAGTGCTACATTTGCAGCAACTACGCCAGTTAATAATGTAGTAAATATAGGCCTATTATTAATTAAGGACTCTATTTTATTAGTTTTACTAATTACTTTTTCGTCAATGTTGATGAAGTCATTCTTAGATTCCCAAGCATTAAGTACAAAATTTGAATGAGTGCCATTGCTGTATTTCAGTCTTACAGACTTTATAGCTTTATCTTTTCGTTGACACTTCAATACGTTATCTAAAACTTCATCTGCATTTTTTCCTTGAGCTTGATATTCTTTGGTATTTACAAACTGTTTTATTCCAAGAAACATTGGACTAATTGCGAGCAATGAAGCAATTGCAATAACTGGTATAATAGTATAGAGCGGACTGTTTGCAAAGAACGCAATAAATTTTGCTTTATCTTGTAAATGCACTAAAGCTGCAGATGTGCCAAGTACAATAGCAGTTGCACTAAAAATTACAAAACCCTTCTGCTGCATGGCATATTTTGCTCTTGGCCAGGATCTGTTTTTTTGCAGTTTAAATTCGCTATTTGTAGACAAAGACTTTTCAGAGCCATCCGTCTTATATGAAGGTGGAGGAGTTGAAGGTGTACCTTGATTATCAGAGCTTTTGCTTGATGATTTTTCTAAATCTTCTAATATTTTACTATCCCAAGGTTCGCTATATATCGTCCCTTCAGAAGATGATCTTCTTAGGCTTGGATTACCTACTCCACTATCTGAACTCTTTTTTGGAGATTTTGTTTTTGGATCTATGGATGCATAAATATGTTCTGGAATGGCCACATTTGATGTTTCTTGCCCTTCTTCATCAGAACTTGATTCGCTAGCCGAATTTGTAGATTGTGAAATTTCATTTTCATCGGTTGTTTGTAACACTGTGTTTCTAGGTGCTGGTGTTGGTGGAGTTGCTGCACTATTTTCACCCTCCGTTGTACAAGAAATTGGTTTAGTTTGATGTTCATCTACTGTTTCAGGCATATTCGCTCCAAAATTAATTACAATGCTCTTTAATTACGCGATAGTTATTAAAATACAGTAAATACTAATTTAAGGATAAATATTAGTATAAGAACTGCTGATCAAAGATCCTTTCATTCAGAGGGCAATCTTTGTCAAAGAGCAAAGTTATTGTGTTTTCCTGTTCTTTTTGTATTTTTACCTGCGATATATCATGGAATTCTTTATAATCTGATACTACAAGTGCTGGACGATTTTTTATATTATTAATGTCAATTTGTACTATCGTGTCATTTGATATGAGCGCTCCATTCCAATGCCTTGGGTAATAACTATTGATGGAAGTCAGTGCAAATAAATTTGAATTAAGTGGCAGAATTGGCCCGCCGGCAGAGAAGTTATATGCGGTGCTGCCTGTGGGAGTAGACAATATTATTCCATCTCCTCTGAATTTTTCTACTTTTAGCTTATCATTAATGGTAATATTCATCTCCACTATTTGATTTGCTTTTCTGAAGACATACACTTCATTTACTGCTATGTAATGGTGTTTTTTGCCGCTTGTGTCTGTGGCTTCCATTTTTAGTAAAGTTAGCTGAGTAGGGACTGCATGTTCTATATGATCAATTAGATCTTTAAAGCATTTATTCATTAAAAACCCGACGTTGCCGGTATTTATTCCATACACATGTACATCTTTATTTCCTATGACGTAGTTGTGCAGAGTGCGTAGCATAAAACCATCGCCCCCAATGACTATAAGTAGATCAATTTCGAACTTACTTTTCTCTGTTATATTGATAAAATTGAACTTCTGTAATAACTGAGATACTTCCTGAGAATTTGGTGATGAAGAAGCAATATAGCCTATATTTTTATATTTATACATGTTTAATAAAGAAGGAGAAAACTAGAAAAGACTCCCATATTTATCATTAAACTTAGCTATTTTACTATCCTTGTCTCCTGATCCGCTTGTCAAGCTTCCAGTCCATGCAGGGTGAGTAAGAGGATCTCTATCAAGTTTTATTCTTTGACCTTCCTTTCCATAAGTGGAATAAGTTTCAAACTCTTGACCGTCTGTCATGACTATAATAACTTTGTGATAACTGATTTCTGCCATTGCTGCTTACAACTTTTTATCAAGTCACATTCTAGTGAATAGGATTGATTTAGTCAATCATTATTGTGAAATATTGACAAAAAATAAATAAAGTAGTATTGTTAGTGAAGAATGAAGAATTTATTATGATTTTTGCTTTTCCTGGTCAGGGCTCTCAATTTGTAGGAATGGGAAAGAGCTTATATGATGAGTTTTCAGTTGCAAGACAAGTATTTGATGAAGTAGATAACACATTAGGTAGAAAGCTGTCTCATTTGATCTTCAACGGTCTTATTGAAGAATTAACCATTACAGAGAATGCTCAACCAGCTATCATGGCAGTGTCAATTGCGACACTACGTGTTATGGAGCATGTGCTTGGTAGGCCCTTTTTTTCTGGTTGCAATGTTAAATATGTTTGTGGGCATTCAGTTGGCGAGTATACAGCGCTATGTGCTGCAGGGGCATTGACGCTTGAGTCTGCAGTTAAATTGTTAAAAGTTCGTAGCGAAGCAATGCATGAAGCTTCACTAAAATGTAAAGGTGGAATGGTTGCGCTACTTGGAGCAGAAATAAGCGAAGTAGAAGATATATTGAAATCAGCTAAAATTGAAGGTGAGATTGCAAACGATAATGGTGGTGGGCAGGTAGTGGTAAGTGGTACTGCAGAAGCCCTTGAAATGTTACCTGATTTGTTTAAAAGCTCGAGTGTGAAGAAAATGATTAAATTACAAGTTAGTGGACCTTTTCACTCATCTCTTATGAAACCCGCTGATGAAAAACTTCTAGAATTTTTAGAGAGCGTCAACATAACTCGCCCTTCGATTCCTTTTGTATCAAATGTTACAGCTAAAGAGGAAAATGATCCAGAAATCATAAGAGCTTTACTCGCTAAGCAAGTCGTAAGCAGAGTCAGGTGGAGAGAGATGGTTTTATATATGACAAGCCGTGGCACTGATAAATTTGTTGAAATTGGGCCTAACAAAGTTTTATCTAATCTAGTTAAAAGAATTATCAGTACAAAAAGCATAGGTAGTGTTGGCGATATTGATAGCTTCTTTAATGAATCATTAATATTGGCAGCGAAAAATTTAAAAGTGAGTTTGAGTTAAATTGTATCTATTTTGTATTACCCAAGCAGTATTATTGCGCTAACAAGAATGTAAGACCTTTTTGGTGTCATTCCAGCGCGTGAACAGTTCTTATTGCCTGGTCAGTCCTCTGGATCCCAGTGTCTGTACGACTAGTACAACATTGCATAATTTTATTATGCCTATTTTGATCAAGATTTGCAAGACTTTTTATGCGAAATACTATGTATAAGTGGTTGTGATTGATTTCAATTTGATGAATTAACATTCTAATAATATTTTGCTTAGTCTGCCAATCTACCAGATCAAGTTTTGATTCAACACTTGAGGAAAAGTTTTTTAAGCTATCTGTAACAAGGCTCAATTCTTGTTGTAATTTCTTTTGATCAAGTACTTTTTCTTTTTCCTCCTCAATTTCTTTTAAATGCTGTTTCATTGTTGTAATTCTTGGCTCAAATTCTTCTTGGCTTATAAACCCTTTGGCATAGCTATCGATAAATTTTTTGATACTTAATCTTAATTTACTTTCTTGCTTTTCACGTGTTTGATTATGTTGACATACCATTAAACCTTGTAATAAATACGTTTCTCTTCTTTGCCGTACTCTTGCTCTTTGTCTATTTTCAGCTAGTTGTGCTTGCACTGAATCAAATAAATTCTCATTGATTATTTTTGGCACTGGAATAATAAGTCCAGTTCTCTTTATCACTATTAAAGCGACCACTTTTAAGCTTGCCACAAGTTCCTTTTTTTGATTTCCTTACTTGTGGTTTTGAGCATGTCTTAGTTTTACCATAAGCTGCTTGTCCTATATAAGCAGGATTTCTTAACATGTTCCAAATAGTGCTTCCTTTTCCAATAGCTTTTCCCTGTTCGTGTTACTATCGGTATCTTATTCAGTTTATGTACAACCTCTCCTATATTTGCTCTTTCTTGACCAACCCAACTAAATATTTTACGCACTACATTTACCTCTTCTTCATCAACCTCAAACTGAGCACTTCCTTCACCTACATGTTTTGCTATGTAGCGATAACCATAAGGTGCATTACTCATTACACTTATACGGCCAGTTTTAGCTGCATGAAGTTTTCCCCTGCGATTACGTTCCATAATTTTTGCACGTTCATACTCTGCTACTGACCTTACCCTGCACAACTATACCCGAAAATTGCTAAACTTAAATTTTGGTGTTTCTTCTTGATTTGACAGATTTTGTTTGTCTGACGCTTATATTTCACACTTTCAAATATTCGATTTTACACTCCCTGTGACAATTTTGAAAGAAGTCTATCGTTGTTTACAAAGGCATGAGATTAGTAGACTACCAAACATTGATGGAGACATCCAGCCTAAAAAGAAGTTCAAACAATATCCTATCGGCTACTTTCATATTGATATCAGAACTGAGGAAGGCATTTGTTTGTTGCTATAGACAGAACGTCCAAATTTGCTTATGTTGAGCTTCACGAAAGCGCTATAAAACCTATAGCTGCTGAGCTTTTCGTAACTTGATTAGAATTTTACCATATAAAATCCGTACCGTTTTGATAGACAACGGTATACAATTTACTAATCAGAAGCGTCATAAATATGCTTTTCAACATATATTTGATAGAGTTTGTGAAGAACATGATATTGAACACCGTTTGACAAAAGTCTTGGACAAGTTGAACGTATGAATAAAACCTTAAAGAATGCTACAGTTAAACTACCGAGCAACTCAAAGAGCATCTTTATGCCTTTGTTATAATTACGCTAAAAGACTCAAAACTCTTAAAGGTCTTACTCCTTTTGAATTTATATGTTCTCAATGCTCCCTGATTTATTTATACTAAGTCCTTACTATTACACTCTGAGAGCATACAGCCTAGCTCGTTTAATATCATAAAATTTGCACTCTTTGGCAATTTAAACTTAAGCTGAGCAACACTAACCTTGCGAACGAACTTTCTCTATGCCCTGTTGTACAATAGGAGATGAAGATATATTTCTTAATGAAGAACTCACACCATGTTTGGAATCTTTTTTTAAAACTTCCTCATGTAAGCTAATTACTTCAGAAGATTTCAATTCTTCATACTCAAAATACCCCTGCTCAATAGCATCGTAGACAGAATAATCGCCAAGCAAGCAATTCTCACCTAACTCTTCTTTATAATTTTTGAACTTTTCCAATGTTTCCTCTTTATTACTTACTTCTACTATAATTTTATTTTTATCTTGCACATCAGGATACAATCTAACATCTACTTTTCCCAAATCAGTATGTAAAGTTAGTACTATATTACCCTTAAGGTTAGTATAATTTCTTACTCCATTTTTCGTTAAAATTTCTATCTCGCTTTCACCGATCGCTATCACGTCTCTTCGCAATTCTGTGCTTTCACCTATTCCATTTATGACTTTCGCAACCTTGACTGTACTATTCTTTGAGCATTTCAAGTAGAAAGTGAAGTTGTCCATTTTTGCCTCTTTTACCGTACCAGTAGTTGCGCTTTTTGCAGCTTCCAAAAACCTTAGAGAATAACGTACATATCTTTTACGTGCTTCTTTCAGATTAGCTTTGTGTCCTTCAAACTTCTCTAGTTTATCAATTACAATTATACTACTCAGAGTTTCAAGTACTGCCCCTTTTGATACCAAATGACATACTATGCGACTAGCAACTTCTATGTCCCTTTCAACTTGAAAAATCTTTAATTCACTAATTTTTTTTATTACATAATCTGTAAAATTATACCTACTTTCATAAGTATTCATATATATATTTCCATCGCAAGAAAAATTTAACCTTACCCCAAATTCTATAGCTTCGGTTACAACCTGTTCTAACTGATTTATGTCTTGAACTTCATCTAATTCACCAAAATATTCATGTAGATTTTGTTTATCTATAGAGGACTTATCCCATAGATTTATACTCTTGCACGAACGCTTTTTTCCATTATGGTCAACTTGTGTTTTTTTACGAAAAATTCCATAAAGAACATCCTTGGCGCCAATTTGTGGTCCTTCTTCCCAACCAAAAAAGTGGCAAATCCTTTCAAAATCTTGAGTATTCTTGTATTCACTCAAAAGCTCTTGTTGCTTGGTAGGGTTTCCAAAAGCAGAGCGTGATTTTTTAAGTAAACTCTTTTCCTTATCAGTTAAAAGGTACTTTTTAGTGTAATAATTGGGATTATTAATTGCGATTTCCATTGGGGTTTTCCCTTTATTATCCTGTATATCACGATTAGCTCCTTTCTCTCGAAGCAAACCCACAATTTTACTACAACTACCAGGACGCGCCGCATAATGCAAAGGCGTTCTTCCTGTAGCGTCTTTTTCATTAGGATCAGTCTCTGCCTCTAAAAGTAAATTCATGAATTCTTCTGCATTGCCACATTCCATAGTTGATAGCACATGCAGTATTGTCAGTTTAGATTCTCCTCTTTTAAGGTTGAGGATGGTTTTTAGATCTTGATTACTTTTATGATCTAGTAAAAATTTTTTAATTTTTTCAACATCATTCTTATAATCCTTATAAGTAACATGTGGAAAATCTTTAAAAATGCTTAAAAATTTTTTATTCAACTCCTTCTGACTTTCTGTTAAGTTGGACATATCAGCAAGCCACGTAGATATCAACTTACCAAATGCACTTCTTTCAACAACATCAGTTAAAGAACAGTCATTGCGAAGTAGCAATGAGTATTTAACCAATTCATATTCATCATCTTCTTGTTGCTGTATTTCTTCTGCTTTCTTAGGATGCTCAAATCCATTTTTTATTAATTTAATAAAGAGCTTTAATGTGCCAAAACTTTTATGTTTTAATAAAGGATCTGCTCCTTTTTCAAATAGAATTTTTACTACTTTTAAATGGCCATTTCTAGTAGCCCAGCATAATGGAGTACGCCCGTACCTATCCGCTACATCAACATTAACTCCCTTTTCTATGAGGGTTTTTACTATTTCCACTTGGCAATTTTCAGCAGAAACAGCATGATGTAATACAGTACTTCTATCCTGACCCACTGCATTAACATTAGCCCCTTTTTCTAACAGGAACTCTACTATCTCTTTATATCCATTGAGAGCAGCACAATGCAAAGGAGTACACCCTTCTTGGTCTGCTGTATTAACATTAGCCCCTTTTTTTATTAAAAGCTCTGCCATCTTTACAAGATTATCTCTAGCAGCTATATGTAAAAACGTATTCTGATCATCGAATGTATAATTTATGTCAAATCCATTATCTTGCCACTCTTCATACGTGCCTGGATCTTCTTTTTCCAACTTCTCTTTTACTCTTTCTATTATATTATTCTCATTTAAATCACTTATTGTACTTAATATTTCTGACAATCGTTCATGTGCCATAATCCTACCTTAAACTATTTGCTTTTGTACTATAGCTAAAAAAAATTATTGATCCATAATAAAATAACCAATGCCAGAGAAAGCTAGTTTATTGCTAACATATTTAAAAGTATTATGAACTTAATAAGAGAACAAAACACTCCTGTGATGGAGCAGTATTTGAACTTGAAAGCTCAATACAAGGATCATCTATTGTTTTATAGACTGGGAGATTTCTATGAATTATTTTTCGATGATGCCATTAAAGCTGCGAAGTTGCTGAATATAGTGCTTACTAAAAGAGGTAATGCGTGTGGACAGGACATACCAATGTGTGGAGTGCCAGCACACAGTAGCGAATCTTACCTGCATAAGCTAATAGATTTAGGATTTAAAGTAGCAATTTGTGATCAATTAGAAACTGCCGATGAAGCAAAAAGGAGGGGCTATAAATCTATAGTAAAACGTGATGTAGTGCGAATTGTAACTCCAGGTACAATTATGGAAGATTCACTACTGGAGGATAAAAGCAATAATTATCTCGCATCCATAGTTGAACAAAATGGAGAGTATGCTATTGGCTGGCTCGAATTATCAACGGGAAAATTTTTTCACACTACAACGAATTTGAAAGCTCTAGATAGTGATTTACTGCGTATATCACCAAGGGAATTATTGATCTCTGAAAAGCTCACTGAAGATGAAAGAATTAGATCAATTTTGAAAAATTATAAGATATCGATTACGCAACATGCACAGAGTTTTTTTGAGTATAATAAATCCCATAGAACGCTGTGCGAATTTTATAAAATCAGAGAGCTTGGAGTTATAGGAAAATTCAGTAAAATAGAGATTATGGCATGCGGTGCGCTGCTTGAATATGTTAGAGTAACGCAAAGGGGCTCCATTCCAAGACTTGAGTTGCCAAAGCCCTATAAACAACAAAATTTCATACTTATTGATGCTTCAGCAAGGAGAAATCTTGAGTTATTTTCAACTCAATTTGGTGAAAAAAAAAGTTCATTAATTTCAGTTATCGATCATACAGTTACAGCCTCTGGTGGACGCCTGCTCAAACAAATGCTTGCTTCACCACTTGCTTGTTCTAAGGCAATTAATTTAAGGCTCAGCACCGTTGAATTTTTTGTAAATCACCATGAGTCATGCAAAAAGATACGGGAAATATTATCTAATATTCCAGATATTGAGAGATCATTATCGCGCTTGATGCTAGAGCGTGGTTCACCAAAGGACATTAATTTATTAAAAATTGGCCTTGGAAAAACGTTAGAGTTATCTGAGCTTTTGTCTACCTTACATAGTTATCACTTAAGTGAAAAACCGGCAGCTAACTCTCAGATGTCATTTCAGTGCTTGACTAGAGAAAAGGAGTCAGTGTCTACTACTCAAGTGATAAGTAGTGACAAGAGTGAATTCAGCACAATACATAAAAGTCTTGGAAATCATAAAAACCTATTCGAGCTTCTAGAGAGTGCTGTACTTGATAATAACCTCAGTTCCGTAAAAGAAGGAGGATTTATCAATCCAAGATATAATCAAGAACTATCTGAGCTATCCTATGTGCTGAACAATAGTAGCAAACTGATCACTAAACTCCGTGAATCTTATCGCGACCTAACTGGCATTGCTGCACTAAAAATATTACACAACAATATACTCGGTTATTATGTTGAAGTGTCAGCAAATCACAAAATAACTTCAGATGTATTTATTCATAGGCAAAGCTTAGTAAACAGTGTTCGCTATACTACTAATGAATTGAAAGAATTAGAAAATAAAATTCTTACGGCACGTGATGCTGCAATCGGCTTAGAAATGAAAATTTTTAGTGAACTGTGTAGTCAAATTGCTAAAGAATCTGAAAAAATTGCTCTTTCTGCAAATGCTTTGGCAAAACTTGATATTAGAACCGCGTTTGCAGAGCTTGCGGTACAAAACAATTACGTAAAACCCATTATTGACGATAGTAAGGAATTTAATATCTGTAGCGGAAGGCATCCAGTGGTTGAAGTAAACAATAAGTTTATTGCAAACAGCATAAGTTTGGCTGGTATACATCTAATTACTGGTCCTAACATGGCAGGAAAAAGCACTTTCCTAAGGCAAAACGCTCTTATCACAATTTTAGCTCATATGGGATCATTTGTGCCAGCAGATAGTGCACACATTGGAGTAATTGACAAGATATTCAGCAGAGTTGGTGCAACAGATAATATAACAGCTGGTTATTCTACCTTCATGGTAGAGATGATTGAAACAGCAACGATAGTCAATCAGGCAACAGATCGTTCCTTGGTGATACTTGATGAAATTGGTAGGGGCACAGGAGTATATGATGGCTTATCTATTGCTCAGGCGGTAATTGAGCATATTCACAATATAAATAAGTGCCGCGCCATTTTTGCAACTCATTATCATGAATTGACTAAAGTAGGTGAATACTTAGAAAATGTGAAATGTTTTTGTGTGAAAATAAAAGAATGGAATGGAGAGGTAATCTTTCTACATGAAGTAATTGAGGGTATTGCAGATGAGTCATATGGAATACATGTGGCAAAACTTGCCGGTTTTCCTGACTCTGTTTTAAATAGAGCAAGTGAAATATTTGAGGAGTTGAAGGCTTGAGAAAGGTAACTATTATTTAAGTACACACAGTTACGGCCAGCATAGGCGTCAAGTTAAGGAAAAGTGGAATAAGAAAGATATCAACTATGTTTAAAAATTTTTTATTTGTGTAATTTTGCAACTTCATATGGGCAATAAAACCCCATTTTGTCGTATAAGAATAGAATTTTATATCAAACAGCTACTACCTTGCTTAAGCCAATGAATATGTGCGTTTAGTGTGTGTGTGGACGCACATATTCATTAACTAATTTTAATTATTGCCATGTAAATTTCTAAACATGCAAATTAATTGCTTCTTTAAGTCTGGCATTGGCGATGACTATAATTTTACGCATAAGTGCAGTGAGTGCTACCATCTTTCTTTTACCACTATCAATAAGCTTACAATAAAAAGCAGCAAGTTCTGACTTGGAGTTTCTAGCAGCCATAGCAGCTGTGAAAAGCTTTGAACGAACGTTACTTCTTCCACCTATAATCCTTCGGTAACCAATAGCTTTACCACTTTCCTTAGGATGAGGTGCAACACCTGCAAGGCTTGCAACTTGCCTTTTGTTTAAGGAACCAAGTTCCGGTATAAGGCACAATAAACATTGAGAGGTTTTTCTACCTATTCCAGGAACTGTTTCAAGAATCTTCTGGTATCGGTTCAGTTCAGGGTTTTCATTGACTATTTTTTGTATAGCTTGATCAAGCTTTTCTACCTGATTATTGAGGAATTCAATAGTTTGTTGACAACTTTCCTTAATGTAATCATTTCCAGGAGTTTTAAGCCTATTTTTTTCTTGAACAAGCATTTTTGTAATATCATCACGACGCTGACAAAGTGTAAATAAGGTGGTTTGTTCTTTTGAGATAGGTGTAAATAGCTGCAGACGTCCACAACGCTCAACACCATATTGGGCAAGCGCTTTTGCATCCAGATTGTCAGTCTTTGCCAAAGTTCCATGAGATAGAATGAAGTTTTTAACTTGACGAGTATTAGCACGATGCACAGCAATGTTTCTGTCAATAAGAAAATACAATAAGCCAAGCTCATAGCCTCCTGTAGCTTCTAAAATTATCATGGAATTGGGTAAGATATTTGAAAATTTTTGGTAAAATTGTTTCCAGCCAGAACAACTATTGTCAAACTTGATAACACTTTTTTGTTCATTCACTGCAATGACAAATTCAAGTTTTCCGATATCAATGCCAATAAAATTTTGATAAGATATAACCATAAAGAACCTCGAGAGTTTAAGTTAAAATTTAAGATTGTAAACAGGTGCATATGTATGTCCCAAACAACTATTCAAACGTCTCGAAGGATAGGCTTGAGTACCTTGATATCTACGTATGTGTAATACTACCGTCTTACGGTCGCTCAAGCCTTTGATAACTATATTTTTTTATAGAGCTACCTTCCTTCTTGCTTCTTTTATATCATATTTCCAACTTACAACCGTCTTGCTAGTCAACAAAAAAATTACTCAAGCTGTATCATAAAATCAAAAAATACTTCTGATTGTGTAACAGTACACAGATTACAGTTAGTGAATATGTTGAATGGATTGGAAGCATTTTTTGATTTTAAACTACAGTCAACATCCTAGTTCTGTAATTCTTGATATGATTTGGATCAAAAGCACTTTTGGATGTCAGGATACCGAAAATGATATGGAGTAGCTTACGCTCCCACAATTGCCATATTATGCTTACCCTTCTTCTTTAGTCTTTGGCAAAAACTCACAATGATAGGATTGTGATTCTTGGCTACTATGGCAGGAAAGAAAAGGGCCTTACGTAATGTTTGTAACCTGATTTACTTAATCTTGGTTTAGAATGTACAGATGAACCTGATGTTATATTTTTCGGTATAACTCCTGTATATGCTGCCAATTGCCTGGCATCTCTAAAAGCTTTTATGTCAGGGATTTCAGCTAAAATAGCTATTGCTGATTCCTCTCCTATTCCTGGAATAGTCAATAGAAGCTGAAAATTTTCCAACAATTCTTTGTGCTGCTTTAATAGTTTGCGTATGGAGTTTTTTATTATTTCTATTTTTTTAACTATATTCGTTGCAAGATCCTCCCAAGCATTTGCAACTTCTTTAGGCAGTCTCTCTTTTTTTTCTAGGTGGTTATTTACTAATTCTTTTAACGCAACTGAGCAACGATAAAGATGTTTTAATTTTTTCATTTCAGAAGAAGGTGGTGTCCAACGAGTTGGTTCCTGTCTTTGGCAATAATCAGCAATAATTTCTGCATCAGTCTGATCATTCTTTTGTCTTACGAGCTTACTCCTTGTATAAGATTTAATACAATAAGGATTTACAACACTAACAAAATGTCCAGCATTGTGCAGAAATTCAGCCAAAGCTTCGCTATAACAACCACATGCATGCCTTTACTTCTTCCACATTATGCTTTTGTAGAAAACTCAGCAGACCTTGAAACCCAAGATCATCGTTCTTAAAGCTCCTTTTCCTAGTTTCACGCTTTTCTTTTTTACTTATGAATGAAAGAAAAACATCAAAGCGATCTTTTGATACATCAATTCCAAGAAAGTTGTTGATCATATATAACCCCATACGTTACCATTTAAAACGAAAAGTAAGCCTTCTAAGAAACTCCCTCAACCAGTTCATCTTTTTGAACTAAGATGTAGCCAAATTCCTGTGCTTTTTTGATCAAGTTTTTTTTAACTCTCTCTTTGTAACGTGTTTCATAATAGTTCATTCCTTTTTCAACATATTCTTACCCATACTTTAGCATACTATAAAAAATGCATGCTAGTTTTCTTGCGGTAGCCGTGATTGCTTTTGGTGCACCTAGTCGTCTCTTTATTCTTCTACAGTACGCACCTATTCCGCTGTTGCTTCTTGATACACAGTGAGCAGCTATTCGAAATGCATTTGCAGCACGATTAATGACTTTACGCGTTCTTGTGCTAAACACTTTTTCTCCTGTAATTTTATTGGCAGGGCTAACCACGATGAAAAGTGTTTTTCTGTCCGCCATCTATTAGGGTTTATGCCAGTTTCTGAAATTATTGTTTGTATGGTTACTACATCAAGTCCTGGAACTTTTCCCTACCTGTAATTCTATGCAGTTCTTCGTGTATAGCAAAATTTGGCCTATGTTTTGTAGACTTACGCTTTATTTTATTACATAGCTTGTTCCCACCTGACTTTGTCTCAAATGTTTTATAATATCCTTCAATACTTCTATCACATTCTGCTATTTTTTCCTGATAAATATTGTATAGCTCAAACTCTTGTTTTAGTGTAAACAGGTGTTCCTCTCTATAGTTAATGCTTTTGCAATGGTAGATTTATCATTTTTTATTCGTCCATCTCTTAATTCAGCTAATTTTTCTGGATTTCTTTCACCCTCAAGTATTGCTTTAATAATTTGCATGCCAGTAACTCCTGTTATATCGCTTATCACCTTATGCAATTGAATGCTCATTTGAATTAACGCTTTTTGCATACGTTGAATGTGTGCTGCTGCACTTTTTATTAGGTTATCTCGTTGTCTAGCGTAGCTGCGTAATACACAAATTTGATTATCTGGTCTAAATGCAGTCCATAGCTATGCAGTTGTTGTAACCACTGGCAATCATCAGATTTTCTTCCAGGCACATTCTTAACATATTTTGCGTTTACTAATTTTACTTCAAATCCATATGATTCAAGTACTTGAAACAAGGGGATCCAATACACTCCTGTTGATTCCATGGCTATTGTAGTAACTTTGCACCTCTTTAACCACTTTGCTAAGTTATAAAGATCTTCTGTGAAGCAGCAGAATTTTTGTATATTCTGTTTATCTCTTCCTTCTGGTACACATACATAATGCACAGATATCTATTCCTGCCGCATCAGACCTCTAATTTACTTTTTGTTTTTGCCATTTCTAACCTCCATCATATAATAATTGAAAAGCACTTCAGCTTGGAACGGTTGAATTATACGCTCTTCTAATCGAGGTAGTCTCAAAGACTCCATCAGTGATTTTCCTTCCAAAACCATGCTAACCTACGAGCACTAAGGCACCATTGCCTACTCGGCTATAACTGCAGAAGCGCTTCTCCGTAAAATTATATTCAAAAAAGTAGAAAATAGGAGTTTCTTTCTGGTTTGACAGGTTTTGTATCTGTCCGATGCTAACCTTGTGGATACAGAATTAGAGCCATTTAGGTCTTTCTACGATACCGTCCAGCCTATACTTTTGAGGAGGGAACTCTTATCTTTCTTACAGATTTTATATCTAAGAGGAGAAACAGAGTTCTTCCCTCCTCCACCTAATGCTTAAGCTTAAAACATTAGATGCTTTTTACAAGATACAAGAAGAGAAGCGGTAAAAATTATTTTAGATATTAAACAATAAAATTAGTAATTTATAGACTCTTAAAAAAAATTATCTTATTTTAGATCAAGATTTCTTAAAAAATAAATATAATAAATAAACCTTAAATGGTTGCTATATTGGGCGTATTCTCTTAACTTGACGCCTATGGTTTATTTAACACTCCCTGCCTGTGCGCTTTGATGCAGATTACTTAAACGCTTCTATTGATAACTATTGCAGTAGCATCTGGAATAATATTCCCTTGGTGGAAGTGAAATAAAGTTAAAGTAGGCTAACATAAAAATTAAGTGATACTGAGGCTCATATTCAAATGAGCCTCAGTATATTTTAAATCTTACCGCCCATTACAATGTTGATGAGTTTCCATACTTGAAATTTGAGGAGATTCTAATTTAGTACTCTGCAAAATAGAAAGTTTTAATAACTCCTTTAGAGCTAATTTTTCAAGTGCTGTATCATCTTTATTTAAGATTTTATCTAGCATGTTGCTTTTCTGTAAGCAATTAACATAATTTCTAGCTTCCCCATTAAGAGCCTCTACTGTGTTGATACAAGACAATACTAAATCCGAGCTCTTTATTGCTAAAATTCCATTTACGAAAATGTCTAATTTTGTTTTATCTTTAGTTAAGTCTCTAGCTAACCTATTTCTGATAACAGGATTATTATCATTAAACACAGTGTATCTAAGATAAAAACTAGGATTAGTAAGTATAGAGTACTCCACAGGTGCTGTGTTGGAAGTGCCGTAACGGCGGTACAAAGACATGCCACACTTAACAACACGATCTCCTCTTGTTGTAGTATCATACCTGAAATTACCATAATACTTTGATAACAAAGAAAAAAGACGTATTATACTTGTACCTCTATCTTTCATTTCCTCAAAAAGCTTTTTATCATTTATTAGTTTGTTCAAGATATAATCCATAGTGTCACACAAATGAAACATACCTCTCTTTTCCAAAATAGCCTCAGCTAATTCGATAGATTTTTTATCCTCATCTATGAAAGTTTTTTCATTTCTATTTAACTGTATGATTTCAGCTTTGCTACTGCTGTATAGGTTAGTTGTTTCTATTAATATTTCAAATCTTTTTGTATTCATATATATTAATTAAAGTAAATATTAATAATATTTACTTTTTAATAAAAATAAATAGAAATCTTAATTTTTTAAACAAAATGAAAGTCCTTTTATATTTGTCTGAGCATCAAAGAGGTTTTATTAGTGTGATCCGTTCTCTATTGCACCTGGCTGGAGCACGTAGTGCCAATACTTTTATAGCACCACTTCTACTGTGAATACTAAGCGATCTGTCTTAGAATCTCCTCTTTTTGCTGCTCATGAACTTTAGAACAACCGCATGCAGGAGATGCAGCAGCAGGTCTTGCAACACACTTAGGTCTTTTTGCTTGAGCATTGAGGCCAGACAATACCTCTTCCATCAATGGGTTGACAAAGAACCATCCTCCCATATTTTTTGGTTCCTCTTGACACCATATAATTTCAGCGTTTTTGTACTTCTCAAGTTCACTGCCTAGTTTATCAGCAGGGAATGGATAGAATTGTTCTAAACGGACTACTGCTATATCGTTTATTTTTTGTGCTTCAAGCATTTCAATTATGTCGTAATAAACTTTACCACTGCATATTACGACTTTACGTATTTTATCATTTGAAGCTAAACTTTTTCTACACTCTGGAATTATCGTGAGAAATTTTTCTTCAAAGTCAGACAGATTAGAAACTGCCTTTTTGTGGCGCAATAGCGATTTAGGTGTAAATGCTACCAAAGGCTTACGGAAGTCTCTGTGGATTTGCCGGCGCAAGGCATGAAAATAATTTGCGGGAGTGGAGCAATTCACTATCTGCATATTATCTTCTGCACAAAGTTGCAAAAATCTTTCTATACGAGCAGAACTATGCTCAGGTCCTTGCCCTTCATAACCATGAGGCAAAAGTAAAACTAGACCACTTGATCGCAACCACTTTGTTTCTGCAGATGCAACAAACTGGTCGATCATAATTTGCGCGCCATTTGCAAAATCACCAAACTGTCCTTCCCAGAGCACCAGTGAATATGGAGAATCAAGGCTATAGCCATATTCAAAGCCCATCACAGCATACTCAGATAGTGCACTATCTATAACTTCAAAGCGAGCTTGTTCTTTGTTTATATTGTTCAGTGGAATAAACGTTTCTTCTGTTACCTGATTAACAAGTCTTGAATGACGGTGCGAAAAAGTACCGCGACCAGAATCTTGTCCTGACAAGCGCACTCCTATTCCTTCTGTGAGCAATGACGCGAATGCAAGACTTTCAGCAGTTGCCCAGTCTATATTCCTACCGGAATTTATATTGTCTATTCTTCCATCGAGTATTTCTCTAACCTTATTGTGGATATTAAAACTGCTTGGAATATTGCCATTTATGTGTACACCTAACTTTTTTAGCTCATCTGGTGAGACACCAGAGTCTGTATAGTATTCATTCAAATCGTTCAACTTTGCTCTTCTTAATTTTGACCACACTCCACCAAACCAGTCGGCTTTTTTGGAAGTGTAAGTCGCTGACTCAGCAAGGCTTTTATCCAATCTTGCCCTAAATTCGCTGCGTAATTTATTTACTTCATTGTCACTTAATACTTTCTCTGCAGTCAGCTTCTCTTCATACAGTGTTCCTGGAGTTTTATGCTTTGATATTGCTTGATACATAAGTGGCTGAGTGAAATTTGGTTCATCGCCTTCATTATGGCCATATTTGCGGTAACATATTATGTCAATCACTATGTCCTTTTTAAATTTCTGCCTATATTCCATTGCCAAACTTGCAGCAAAACTCACAGCTTCTGGATTGTCTCCACTGACGTGAAATACTGGAGCTTCTATTGACTTTGCTACATCAGTGCAATAAAAAGAAGATCGCGCACAACGAGGATTAGCGGTAAACCCAACTTGGTTATTAATGACAATATGGACGATACCACCTACTGTATAACCTTTAATGTTGCTCAAAGTCAGGGTTTCAGCAACCACTCCTTGCCCGATAAAAGCTGCATCACCATGAATTGATATTCCAAGCACAGATCTCATATTTTGCTTTGCTCTTACTCTTCCAGCTAGAACTGGATTTACCGCCTCAAGGTGAGATGGGTTAGGACATAAACTTAAGTGTATTTTTTTACCACCAGCAAGTGCTCGATCAGAAGAGTAACCAAGGTGATATTTGACATCACCAGACACCTCAAGACCACTTAGGTATGCAAGGTTACCTTGAAATTCAGATAGCATTGCCGCATACTCTTTTCCCATAACTTTGGTTAGAACATTAAGCCTTCCTCGGTGAGCCATACCAAGGACTATTTCTTCAATACCAAAAGCTGCGGAATCACTAATGACTCTTTCAATTGCAACAATAGTTGACTCTCCGCCTTCAATAGAAAAACGCTTGTATCCAGGAAATTTCATATGGAGAAATTGCTCGAACATCTCAGATTCGATTAAGTACCTCAGTATTTCTTTTTTATCCTGAGGACTCAGCGTATAGGTCTGGTTTTCAATTTTCTCCTGCAGCCACATCCTCTCCTCGTAAGAGGAAATATGCATAAATTCAAAGCCGATATTCTTGCAGTAAATATCTCTATAGATTTCAGCATCACGCATTGGAGATAGGTTCGAGTATTTTTGATAATTTATTTCTTTATTTACATTTGGTGATAATGGATTTAAGTCTGCAAAAAAATGACCGTAAGATCTGAAAAAATTTGCTACACTAGACTCTACCTTAGTTACATGTTGCGTGTCACAAAATTCCGTTTTATTAACCCCTAAATTGCTCGAAAAAATTCTGTACCAATCCTCCCCGATTGATCTATCGCCCTGCAGATAACGGCTATACATTTCCTCTACAAATTCTGCATTATCACTATAAAGGCAGCTTAAACTTAGCATAATCACTATAAAAGATATCAAATACTTATAAGTATACCTTAAGTTTTTTAAAAAAGAACTCCTTTAGTTTCCAATTATTAAGTTATACAAACACTGCAATCTGAGTTCTCCAGGAAGGGTGTCATTCTAGACTGGCGTCTAATCTTTCCATAAAACATTGTATTTTAACATAAAACAGCTATACTCACCAACTTATGCCCAATCAGAATTCCTAGATCCCAGTGTCAAGCGCTGGGATGACATCTTTTTTGGACTCCTATACTATTGCTGATTGAAGATTATTGAAATTTTTTTTGCACATTTAAGAGCGCAAGCGTTTATGAGTCAGAGGATAAGTCATATAAGATTTACTGGATCTTAATACTTTGAATTTATATTTTAGTAAACGGTAATTGGTATGAGTGATCTATTTAAAAGTGATAATTATGATAAGAATCTCAATTCTTTGATAAGAGCCATAAATCTGAAGGATACAAAAAAAATTAATGAACAATATGATGAAACATTGAGGGATTTATCTCAAGCTCTGAAGGGTTTTACAAATAAGGCAAAGTCAGAAGATGTAGCCAAGTTTGTTATATATAGTGACTTGAATAATTATGTAGAACCGGTGGATGCAAAGCCACTCGGTTTTTTTGGAACATTGAAGGGGATATTAGATAGAGTTTTGGGAAAAGATATTCCAGTTAAGGATAATGACATAAGAGATTTTGTTGGTGATGAATTATCAAGTTTCACTATAGAAGAAAAAGCAGCCGAATATACAATCATTTTGAAAGGAATTAATGTATTCGGCTATGAAAAATTTAATGCTTTGAAAAAATTTTTAGACTCAGAGCAGAACAAAAAAAGCCAGGAGGAACATAAACCGCATGAAGTAAACTTGGAAAGCAGAACAACGCCAAGGCAAAAGAAAGAAAAGCAGCCAAAAAAAGAATCTGCTAGTAATCACATGAAGCAAATAAAACGACCAACAACAGCGCCTCCGCCACCTCCTATTACTTCAAATGAGCTTAAACCTGAGCCTCAGAAAAAGGTTGCTACTACTGAAAAGAAGAAGGTGCGCTTTGAATCGAAACCAGAGATTATACCTTTTGATGATTCAGGATATGAAAGTTTATCAGATGAAGAGTCTGATAAAAAAATATCTAATTACCAAGAAAAAGGGTCAATTTACGTAACAGTTCCTAAAGAACATATAGAAGCGAAAAGAGAAAGTAGAAAGAAACAGCCAACAAAACCGTCAATAGCACCACCAATGCCAAACGCTATCGGTCAAGAAGTGAGGCAAAAACCTAAAAAAGATAAACCTGAAATACCACCAAAGCCTAAAAACCTAGGCCAACAAGTGAGCACGAAACCAAGGATAGTAGGAGTGACTCCAAAAAAATCAGCTAAAAGTAAACCGATAGTACCGCTAAAAAAAGCTGCTGATAAAGCAGCACCAGAAGTAAAAGTGGTTACTATGAAAGAAAAAGTAAATAGCAAGAAGGACGGCAGAGTAAAGTCAATGGTAGAAAAAATTGAGCAAAATCAAGCTGCTGAGAGCAAAGCCACTCCTGCTGCACAAGCAGATATCGGTATGAAGAAAAATCCTGAACCATCGCCAAAAGCTGCCTCTCAATCTCACTTATTTCCGACAGGAAATAAAAGATCTAAAATGAACCCCATAACAGCAAAGTCCGATCCCAAGCCTCCAGTTAGTGAAAAACCTCTTCTCACGCATGTCAGCGTAAAGAAAATAGCTGCACGATTTGAAAGCCATGGGAAGAAATAGCTATAACCTATTGAACAAACCCTATAATATCCTTGGTCTTTCTTATATTGTTATTTGCAATTTCTGCTGCTTTCTTTGTACCTTTTTTTAATATTTCATGTAAATGGAATTGGTCTTTTAAAAGACCGTTCATCTTCTCACGTATCGGTGATATAACACCGATGATTAAGTCAGCTAACTCTTTTTTGAAGTGCTTCATGTTATGCTTGTTCATTTCTTCGCACACTTTATCCACGCTTGTGTCACTAAGCACTGAATAAATGCTCACCAAATTGCTTATTTCTGGACGACACTTTAAAGTACAAAAATCAAAGCTTGAGATTGAATCTGTTTTTGCTTTTTCTATTTTTTTGACAATTAAGTCATCCGTATCATCAAGGTTAATGCACGAATGTTCTGAAGGGTCAGATTTACTCATCTTGCTTGTACCATCTCTTAAGCTCATTATTCTTGATGTGCAATCCAAAGTTAAGATTTCAGGTACGATGAAATAATCCAGTTTATAATGATTGTTAAAAGCTGATGCAATATCACGTGCAAGCTCCAAATGCTGTTTTTGATCATCACCAACAGGAACGTATTTAGTTTGATACAACAATATATCTGCAGCCATAAGTACTGGATAACTATATAATCCAAGAGAGGCTTTTTGCTTATCATTGCCAGCCTTGTCTTTAAATTGAGTCATACGACTGAGCCAACCAATTGGCGTGTAGCACCCAAGTAGCCAACAGAGCTCTGCATGCCCACTAACTGTAGACTGATTAAAAATAATGGACTTTTCTGGATCTATTCCACATGCAATATAAGCTGCTGCTGTTTTGAAAATATTACTTTTTAATTCGTTTGCAGGAAGCTTATTTGCTGTGATTGCATGTAGATCAACAATGCAAAAAAGAGATTTATATTTATCCTGTAAGCCTATCCACTGTTTGATTGCACCAAGATAATTACCTAAATGTAGTACGCCACTTGGCTGGATACCTGAAAAGACAATACTTGTCATTATACATTTACCTCATGCTAATCGCTTCCACAATCAGTAGATTTCTTAGAAAGAATAACCATTGCAGGACGGAGCAACCTATTTTTGATAGTATAACCAGTTTGTAGTACTTCTATAATAGTACCAGGCTCTTTTTCATCGTCCTCTCTTTCCACAACGGCTTGGTGTAAATTACTGTCAAAAAGCTCACCAAGTGGATCTACTTCCTCTATTCCATGTTTTTTTAGATCATTTATAATTTTTTGATAAGCTACTTTAATCCCCTCATGAACAGGATCACCATCTTTCAAATTTTCCATTACTTTTTTTAAATTGTCGCACGAGTCGATCATATCACGTGCAAACTTTGTGACTGCATAGTCACTTGCATCGCTAATTTGCTTTTGCATTATACGTTTGACGTTTTCATTATCTGCAACAGCACGGCGTAAATGATCTTCAAGCTGAGCTGCACGCTCTTTTAATGTATTGAGATCTTCATTTAAATCATCAGTTTGCTTATGGTTATCACTTTGTTGGTCGTCACCTTTCTGCCTACTTACCATATCAGCAAACTTCTTCTTTTTCTCTTTACTGCTATCTGACATATTATTACCCTTAAGAATCTAATAAATATATAGCAATTAATTCGAAAATATCAAGCGCCAGCTACATTCGTCTTTCTATGCTCGCATTTAAAAAGTCAATTAAAGTAGTTTTATAAAAAGAATCAGAAAAAGTACTAATATCATTTTGTGCCATATTAATGTAGTGTCTAGCTTTTTCCATAGAAAGCTGAATGGCATTATGGTGGTTAATATAGTGTAATGCTTGGTTAAAATTGTGTCTAGCTGAAGAAAAGCATTTTTCCCAGAATTTTTGCTCTGCTGGACTGCCCTTTTCGTATGCTATAATAGCAGGTAAGGTGACTTTACCTTCGAAAAAGTCTTTTCCGACTTGTTTTCCAGAAGTGCCTTGATTAGCAGTATAATCGAGCATATCATCAACTATTTGAAATGCCATACCAAAATTAAAACCAAAATTCTTTAGCCTCTCTGTTTCGTCATTTGTTGCACCAGATACTGTAGATGCAGCTTCACAGCATGCAGAAAATAAAGATGCTGTCTTTTCTCCAATGATATCAAAATAATTTTTCCTAATCGTGTTAGGGTCAAAACGCGTTGTCATCTGCTTTATCTCACCCTTCACAAGCAAGTTTGATGCCTTAGATAAAATAGAGAGAACACTTAAATTTCCACATTCTATAAGCCATCTAAATGCCAAGGTCAACAACAGATCACCAACTAAAATGCTTGATTTATTTCCCCAAATTTTATTCGCTGTTGCAACTCCATGGCGTGCCTTACTTTCATCAAGCACATCGTCATGAAGTAAAGTAGCGTTGTGTATAAATTCTACCGATGCAGCAATGTTGATCCTACTCTCTCCAGAATAGCTCAGCATTTTACATATAATAAAAACGAGCTTAGGCCTTATCTTTTTTCCTCCTGATTTAACAAGATGAGATATGATATCGGTAGCAAGCTTCGCATCTTCATCATTGACATTTTTGAAGATAAAATCATTCATAGTTGATAAATCATAAGATACGATATTATCTAATTTACTATTGTTTGTTAAATCAGTGTTTAGCATTTAAGAAGACTTATGCTTCTTGTTCTTGTGCTTTCCCGACTTTCTTCTTTTCTATTTTTTTTGATTCTGTTTCTAAAGTTACTATGCCTTTTTTAATGAACCACAGTACCCTTTCAGTTGCCTGCGCTCCTACACTTAGCCAATGTTTTAATCTATCAGCTTTCACTACAATACGACTTTTATTGTCTTTTGGTAACATTGGATCGTATTGTCCTATTTTCTCAATAAAACGCCCATCTCTTGGTGCTCGTGAATCAGCTACAACTATCCTATAAAAAGGGCGTTTCTTTGCGCCAAACCTTGCCAACCTTATTTTAACTGCCATGTCAACCTTTATTCATATATTAATTACAACTTAATACAATAAACAGTTCAAGTCAAACTAATTGTACCTCTTTTACCTGAAAACAACATAACTTCCGCTAATCACTCATAAAAGGAAGACCTAAGATAAAACTTTTTTATATATCATCAATCATAGCGTGGTTAACTTCAACTATATACTTTAATTTTAGATAGCGAATTAGCTGTTCCTTTAGCGGTATCATCACACGTTTTCCAGTGTCAAGTATGTTTAATTTACCATTTGATAAGTGCATTTCTTTTAAAACACCTATTATAATTTCATTGTTGTATTGAATAGGCTCTGTTACTAAACCAGCTGTCTTCATATTAAAAATCTCTTCTATAAAAGAAAAAGGGTAGCTTTGTTCATTGCGTTGTATTTGCTGATCTTTAACCAATTTTACACCTTGCATTTCTTCCAAATCTGTCTTTTCTTTTAGTTGAACTGCAACTTCTTGTCCTAATTTAAACATTCTTTCTTTTATAAACTCACTACGCCAAAGCTTCACGGCTGATGCCCTACTTTCTTCAAAACTTTGTAATTTAGGAGGAATGATATCAGTGATTTTTACACTAACAACAGCGTCCCCAACGTCCTTGAAATAACCTTTCTGATCCTTTTCTCGCGAAAAAATGAAAGAAATCAAATCACCAGAATCTCCTACGTTATTACCGTTTTGATCTTTTCCACTCGCATCTACTGGACCAATAGTTTGTATAGGCAAATTGTATTCACTCAATATTTCTTCAATTGCTGTGCCATTGTATATCTTATAGTTCACTTGGTTTATGAAGTCATTGACTCTTTCAAAAGACTTTTGGTTAGTTAAAACTGACTTTATGCCTTTTTTTAAATCAACTAAGTCTTCATCAGAGATTTGATGCGCACTTTCCACTTTTATTATGTGCCAACCAAAACTGCTTGCTAAAACTTCACTTACTTCACCTACTTTGAGAGCAAATACCTTTTCTCTCACGTCTTCTGGTAAAGAATCCTTGGTTATATTATCTACTCTAGTTTCCTCAAGTTTTGCTTTACCAAACTTTTCTACTATCTGTTCAAAGCTCGTTTTACCCTCCTCAAATGCCCTTCTTGCTGTCTCAGCTTTCTCTTTGGTAGAAAATATTACATTGAATATATCTCTTTGATCTTTAAGTTCCTGTTGTTCTATTACACCATCAACTTCTTCATCTGAGATTTTGATTTGATCTTCAAAATACTTTTGGTCCAGAGAAATATATTGCGCAGTTCGATACTCAGGATAATAAAAATTGGACTTATTTCTTTCGTATAAATCAAGTAAGACTTGATCATTTGGCTCAGGAACGTTTGTAACTGCATCTTCAGTTATTTTAACAATATCAACTACTCTAGTTTGGTAGCGACTTTTGTATATCTGCTCGTCAATTTTCTCGCCAAAAGTTATCGGATAATTATCTTTAAATAATGAAGTCATGAACATCATTACAGGCAGGATTTTCTCTAGCTTTGCTATATACTCCTTTTCTGTAATATGCAGGCTATTTAGCGTTTTATGGAATTTACTTTTGTCAAATTCGCCTTTATCATTTTGAAAGTACTTGGTATTTTTAATATGGTTTTTTATAGACTCTTCTCCAACTGTTAATCCCAGTTCACTAGTTAGGTTAAACAATAGTTTTTGCTCTATAAGTGCATTAAGCAAATCGTATTTCAGCTTTTTTACTTGTTCTCCACTTGCATCAGATCCAGAGATTTGCTTTCCATAATTTTGATATAGCGATTTATACTCATCTGATGTTATAACTTCTTTTCCAACTCTAGCTACCTCTTCTTTTTCATCATCATCTGATAAAAGGTTGCTAACTCCCATGAAGATTAACAAGCAAGCTAAAAGGACAACGGTTACTTTAGTGAAAAAATTTTTAACATTCATTTTAAACTCAGTTAATTAATGGTTAATGATAGGATAGTGATAATATAATTCTTGTAAACCTGTTGCTTTATTAGCTAATATATATAATATTACAATATATTAACTTAAAATTTAACTCTCCTCTTAGATAAAAACATATATTCAACTGAGTTATACTATACCTTAAGAAGGGAAAATATTTTTTTGAATCGTTTGAAATATGCTTAAAGGTAAGCGCATTTAATTAACCTAAGAGGTGAGAAATATAAACCAAAAAGTTGTTGAATGACAAAGTTAATGCTTTTTTAGTTTTAATAGCTTATATTTTATCTTTATAACAGTAAAGGAATATTAACATGGGAGATGTTTTTTTGATGTCAATGGAGCCTTCTAAGGACAATAACGATAAAAATGAACAATTTCTCATGCAAATAGCTGCTTGGCTGGTAGATAACACTAGTTTAACTTTTAATCAAATAGCACAATGTTGCAAGTTAGCCCTTGAAAAAGTACAAGACATAGCTGATGAGGAAATAGAAGTTGAAAAGTATGACCCTATTATTTCTGGAATAATTACTGAAAAAGAAATCGATGATTGCAAAAAAAATCCAAATCGTGTGCCAAATTTGATTATGGAAAATATAAAAAAAAGGAGAAAAGCGGTTTGCAGCATTCTTGGCTTTGCTTCTACAATAAGGCGTAGAGATAAACCTAATGCGATTTATTATTTGGTAAAAAAATTTCCTATCTTTAACAATTATGTTATAGCTAAGCTAGTGAGTACAACAAATTATACAGTTGAGCAAATAAGAGATGGATCTCATCATAACATGCACAATATAAAACCCCAAGATCCTGTACTGCTCGGCTTATGTAGCCAGGAAAATTTAGAAGCGGAAGTGGAAAAAGCAAAGGTAGAAGAAGAAAAACAACGAAGGTTAAAAAATATAAATGAATAGCTATTGATGATTCTCAAATTTTTGCGATTTGTGAACATTAAATTAACTTGACTTGTTAGTTTTTGTCAGTATAATATAAATAAAGTATCTAGTTTAATAGTAATTAAGCTTAAGTACGCACTAAAAACTAGCTCATTTATTATCTTATAGTCACATCTTAGGTTAGTAAGCATCAGTTAAAATTTTTGGAGGATTATGACAACAATCAATGAAGATGTCTTAGCAAAAGGAAAGGTTATAGATCAACCTGAAAAAGGTGAACGAGTTCACAATAATGATACAGTAAACCAGATAGCCATTGAAGGTACTGAAAAAAACAAAAAAACATTAGATCTGAGCGAATTAAAAAAGAAAACAGCAGAAGAATTGTTAGAGTTAGCTGAAGAAAGAAAAATTTCAACTAACGGTAAAAGCAATGGTAGAATGCTAAAGCAAGAAATAATATTCAGCTTAATGAAGAAAATGAGCGAAGAAGGAGGCATAACCACAGGGAGTGGAATAGTGGAAATATTGCCTGATGGTTTCGGTTTCTTACGTTCAGCAAGTGCAAATTATGCCCCAAGTACCGATGATGTTTTTATTTCCAACGGGCAAATAAAGAAGTTTAATTTACGCACAGGAGATATGGTATATGGGGAAATAAGGCCACCTGGTGATAAAGAAAGATATTTTACTTTAACTAAGGTTCAAAGTATAAACTCTACTGAAGTCAGTGAATTAAGAAAGTACGTCCATTTTGATAATTTGCTTCCTCTTTATCCTGAAGAGAGCTTAATCCTTGAAAACAACAGCAGTGGAGATAATAAAAAAGATATAAATATGCGTGCTGTGGATATAGTGACACCTCTTGGAAAAGGACAAAGAGCATTGATAGTTGCTCCGCCTCGTATAGGAAAAACGATATTGCTTCAGCAAATGGCTCACTCTATAGCTACAAATCATCCTGAAATAGAACTAATAGTATTACTTATAGATGAAAGACCCGAAGAGGTGACAGATATGATGCGCTCTGTAAAGGGTGAAGTGGTAAGCTCTACATTTGATGAACCTGCCTATCGTCATGTCCAGCTTGCTGAAATAGTAATAGAAAAAGCTAAAAGAATGGTCGAGCACAAAAAAGATGTAGTGATTTTGCTTGATTCTATAACTCGTCTTGCACGTGCTTATAATGCAGTAATTCCTTCGTCTGGAAAAGTTCTAACTGGCGGTGTAGATTCAAATGCACTGCAGAGACCAAAACGCTTTTTTGGAGCAGCTCGTAATATTGAAAATGGTGGTTCTTTGACAATTATCGCTACAGCTCTTATAGAAACTGGTTCAAAAATGGATGAAGTTATTTTTGAGGAGTTTAAAGGTACAGGTAATGCTGAAATTATACTCGATAGAAAGCTTGCTGATAAACGTATATTTCCTGCTATTGATATTACAAAATCCGGAACAAGGAAGGAAGAGCTATTAGTTAATAAGGCTATACTAAATAAAATATGGGTGTTGCGTAGGATACTTAGTCCTATGGGATCTGTTGAAGCGATGGAGTTTTTGCGCGACAAATTACTTTTAACAAAGAGCAATGCTGACTTTTTTAACTCTATGAATCACTAGAAGTAAGCCAGTTATGATTGGATATGCTGAGCAAAAAGTAAAACGCTCTTATAGCTAAAATAATTTGGATTTACCAGATAGATAGTTAAGTTGGTAATCTACCTTAAGTTGCTGTTCCAGCGTGTAGCACTAGTTTTGATCGAAAATTTTGTACAGTCAGTTTATTTACAATCAATTTTCCAGTATCAGCTACGTAAATGACATCTTTTGGACTCTTAATATTAGTATGTTTATACAATTGTGTATCAGTATTGGAGTTGACATATTCCAAAAAGAATCGTATCTACTCTGAATCATCTGACAGGTTGTATGCTTGATAAGCGTAATTTGGAGCTTCCTGTGTAATGATTATATCATGAGCATGACTTTCTCTTAATCCTGATGCAGTAATAGTAACAAATTTGCAGTTTTTTTTCATCTCTTCTATATTACGATTACCAGTATAACCCATTGCAGCTTGCAATCCACCAATTAATTGACAGATCACTCCTGAAGCTGGACCTTTAAAAGGAACTCTTGCTTCTACTCCTTGTGGGACTAAATCAAGCTTTGAATCTTTATCTTGAAAATAACGGCTAGCTGAACCTCTTTTCATTGCGCTAATAGATCCCATTCCTCGATATTCTTTATATGCTCTACCCTTATACATGATAATCTCACCTGGGCTTTCGTCAGTACCAGCAAAGATTGAACCTATCATCACAGTATCAGCACCAGCTGCAATAGCTTTTGCAACATCTCCCGAGTATTTTATCCCACCATCAGCAATTAGTCTGACGTTTTTTGTTCTACACACCTCTGCAACATTCTTGATTGCAGAGAATTGCGGTATACCAACACCTGTAACTATTCTGGTAGTACAAATTGATCCGGGTCCTATTCCAACCTTCACTGCATCAACACCAGCATCAATCAACGCTTCAGCAGCCTCCTTTGTTGTAATATTTCCGCCGATTAATTGCGTATTCGGATACATCTTTTTTATTTCTCTAATGGTGCTGATAACGTTTTGGGAATGACCATGAGCGGTATCTACAATAACCACATCGACTTCTTCTTCGATCAAAGCTTCACATCTTTCTATATCATCTTTTTTACCAGTACCAATTGCAGCGGCAACTCTGAGCCGACCTTTACTGTCTTTACACGAATTTGGATATCTATTGTATTTTTCAATGTCTTTAACTGTAATTAGGCCTATGCAACAAGAATTTTTATCAACAACCAAAAGCTTCTCTATTCTATTTGCATGCAACAATTTCATTGCTGAGGCGCTACTCACTTCCTGCTCCCGCACTGTCACTAACTTATCTTTTGTCATTACTTCGGAAACTTTTATATTCATGTTCTGGTCTTCAATAAATCTTACATCTCGGTTAGTTAAAATTCCCACTAACTTGCGTTGCTCAACTACAGGAATTCCAGAATAGTTGTACTCTCTCATTAATGAAATTGCTTCCGCAACCGTTTTATCTGGGGAAATTGTAATTGGGTTATACACGATCCAACTTTCATATTTTTTCACCCTTCTTACTTCTAAAACTTGTTCATCTATTGATAAATTCTTATGTATGCAACCTATTCCCCCATGTTGGGCAATAGCTATTGCAAAGCCTGATTCAGTAACAGTATCCATTGCGGAGGATATGAGAGGGATATTTAGTTCTATATTATTTGTTAAATAAGTTTTTGTATCTGCATCACGAGGCAATACATCAGAATAGGCTGGTAAGAGAAGTACATCGTCAAACGAATAACAAGCTTCCATTTTTTTCATATGCTTTATTTAAAGCTTATACGCCAATTAATGAAATTGCAATAGAGCTTTTGTAAAATTAGCCTGGCTCCAGCTGTTTTTAGATCAAAATAGGATAGGGATGTAGCTTCTAATATATTTATCGCATAATTATGTTATTTGCTAGCAAACAAAACTGTTCAATAGTTAAGCTTTCTGGACGTTCGTCTCCACTCAGTTTAGCATTCTCAAGAATAGTTGAGACATCACTAGTTATACTTTGCAAGCTATTTCTCAGCATCTTTCTTCTTTGAGCAAAAACAGCACGTGTTAGCTTTGTTAAGGTTTCTAAATTGACTGCAAATCTTAGGTTGGACAAAGGTTTTACTGTAATTACTGAAGAATATACTTTTGGTCTTGGAAAAAACTCCTTAGATTCAATATCAAATTCCTTTTTTATGTCGCATAGTAACTGGCTTAGCACTGATAGGGAACCATAATCTTTAGAATTAGGTTCTGCTGTAATACGCTCTGCTACCTCCTTTTGGAACATTAACGTCAAACTCGTAAAAAATTTTATATTATTTAACCACTTTAAAAATAACACTACCGAGATATTGTAAGGCAAGTTAGCAATGACTTTAACTGGACATTCTACCAGCTCTTTTTCTACAACATTAAGTGCATCTGCTTCTATAATTCTATATTTTCCCTTATGCTCATTCAGCAATTGTTCATGATGTTTCACTAAATTACTATCTTTTTCTATAGAAAGTAGAAACTTTGGATTATACGCCAATATTTCCCTTGTTAACGCACCATATCCAGGACCAATTTCAATAACATTAAAATCTTTCAGGCTACCAGCTAAGGCAACTATTCTTTTTGTTATCTCATTCGATAAAATAAAATTTTGCCCTAGACTCTTTTTTGGCTTCAATAAAAATTTTCTCATATAATCTTATTATGCAGTTTTTTAAAAATTAGTTGACGAAAATTCACTGATAATTGTATATTGTCAGTGTATTTAATGCCGGCTTAGCTCAATTGGTAGAGCAACTGACTTGTAATCAGTAGGTTGTCAGTTCAAGTCCGACAGCCGGCACTCTTATCCATATAAGAAAAATTGATGTCCTTTTTAATAGTAGCAAATTGGAAAATGAATGGAACGCGTTCTTCATTTGTTGACTTCATAGACAAACTTAATGATAAGAGCAACAAAATTACCTCTAAATTAGTAATTTGCCCTCCTTTTACATCATTTCCAAGCAATATAGAGTTGGACAACAATATTAAAATAGGAGCACAAAACTGCCATCATAAAAAATCTGGTTCTTATACAGGCGAAATTAGCGCAGAAATGTTAAAGGAGCTAGGATGTAGTTACGTAATACTTGGACATTCTGAAAGAGCTCATGAAACAGATAGTGAAATAAAACTGAAATCAGAAACAGCAATAGAATCAGGCTTACACCCAATCATCTGCGTAGGTGAAAACTCAGAAGATTATAAAAATAAAAAAACAAAAGAAGTAATAGAATATCAGTGTAAAAACCGTTTACCAACACATGGTGAATATACCATAGCATACGAACCGATATGGGCAATAGGAACAGGAAATGTGCCAAATAATGACGCAATTGCTGAGGTGATAGAGACAATAAAATTTTGTACTGGTAAAAAACACATTATATATGGTGGTTCAGTCAGCTCAGAAAATATAGAAAATTTACTTAGTATTCCAAATTTATTAGGAGTTTTAATTGGTAGTGCAAGCTTAGATTTTGATCACTTTTATAAAATTATACAACAAGTCGAGAAAAATTTTTCTCTTATTAATTCTAAAAATAGATAATACTCAATATAGGAATAGGTCTATCACGTGCGTCTCAGCAGATTCCGCTAACATATAGTGAGATTGACGGTTGTCAAGGTGACACTGATTTCTATACAAAAGTGGTGTCATCTAAATACTGACACTGATTTCCATCCAAGACGGTGTCATTCCAGTGCCCAGACACTGGAATCCAGAAAAAGTAATTTCAACCAAGTGATAAAGGCTGGATTCCAGCATCACGCGCGCAGCTGTACGAACATTATCTGTAAGAAGATGTCATCCCAGTGCCCAGACACTGGGATCCAGTTAAATTTGCGAGTATAAAAGTAGCTGCTTTATGTTAAAATACAACGTTTCTGATGGTGATGGAAAAATGGATGCCAGTGGGCTTTGTTGCATCACTCAAGAGAAAAGAACTGGCAGTTACTGACGAAATTCACTATAAAACAGGCATTTAACCTACGAAAGAAAAATATGCCAACTAAAATGAAGGTCAGCAACTGCTATGAATATAACAAATTTCTCCAAGAAAGAGGAAATATTTTTCATTTTATTAATGGAAAATTGGTACGAAAATAGCCCCAAAATGCGAGGTGGAAATTATATTTATAGTAATAAAGTTGTGATTTTAGTGCATATAGTCGCTAGTCTCTTTAGAATTGGCTTAAGACAAACGGTAGGGTTTATAAAAGGATATTTGCAGCAAGTAGGAAAGGGCTTAGCAGTCATTAGCTATTCGCAGGCTTCAAGAAGGTTTAAAAAGCTCAATATTAAGATCAATGATTGCAGAGTTGATAAAAACAATATGGAAGATATTGAAATTGCAATAGACAGCACAAATTTATAATAATACCCTGGTCACAGTAAGGAAAATAGGAAAGTATCGCAGTTATAAACAGGTAAGATGTAATATTGAGTATAAATAGTAAAAAAGCTATAGCTGCACAATATAGCAATGGTCAACCATTACGGTGCTTGCTGACTTGATTTCAGCATGCTATAAAAGCATTATATGCAGACAGAGCCTATGATAGGCGCAAGCTTTATAAATTGTATATGATATAAAGACAAAAATTTTACCGAAAAATCGTGCAGTGGAGCATACAAAATTGGATTATATGGCTGAAAGGAATGCTGCCATTAGATTATGTGGTAAAGACGGTGTGAAAGAGTGGAAGCGGTTTATGGAAAAAGGTCATATATTGAAGGATTTTTTTCAAGCAAATATTTGTTTAGAAATAGATCTGAAGTAAATCGAGAAAAAGAGTTGCTAATAAAATGTTACTTACTCAATAAATTTACTGATATTGGCATGGCTAAGTTTGAGGTAGTTTCATGAATTTATTATGCTTTACCCACTATCCGATAAGCGATGCAACAAAGCCATCCCAGTGTCACGCACTGGAATGACACCATCTACTACTCAAATTACCTGCAAATTGCAATTTTCGTACGATTGTGGGGTTATAGCTTAGAAAATTAACGATATTTTATTCCCCGGTGAACGCTCTATTTTGTTTTCCAACTCCAGTTCCAAAAGAGCCATTAGAGCTATGTTGGTAGAAAGTCCGCTTGCTAATATAAGTTCATCTATATCAACAGGTACAGAGTTAATATGATCAACTATAACAGATTTTGCCTGTTGTAATTTTCCTTGTTTTTGGTCAGCAACGATATCAAATAGACTTTTTTGCTGAGGAGGTAAACTAAACCTAATACTCTCTATTATGTCATCAGCGGATTCAACAAGTTTAGCGCCGTTTTTAATTAAATAATTACTACCACTACAGCGTGAATCTAGAGGGAAACCAGAAACTGCAAACACCTCTCTTCCTTGATTCAAAGCAAAATCTGCTGTGATGAGAGAACCAGACTTTTTTGATGCTTCAATTACCACAACACCGAGTGACAGGCCAGATATAATACGATTCCTTTGAGGAAAATACTGAGGCTTTGGTTTAGTAGTAAATGGAAGCTCAGTAATTACTAATCCGCCATTTTCAGTGATTCTTTTGTATAGATCAAAATTCTCTTTTGGATACACCACATCAATTCCGCTTGCTGTAACAGCAATAGTGGGATGATTTTTGTATATTACACTGTTTGCTGCGGTATCGATTCCTTTTGCAAGTCCAGAAACGATAACAAAACCAGCTTTGCTTAAATCAAGTGCTAGTTTACTGGCAAAATTTCTTCCATTCATCGAAGAGTTACGACCACCAATTATTGCAATTATCTCACGGCTTAATAATGATACATCACCAAGCACGGTTATTACAGCTGGACAATTCGTTATATTCCTTAAAATATCGGGGTAACTTGGGTCACATGCTGGTATTATTTTGGCTCCAATTTTTTCTGCACTCTTAATTTCTTCTTTTGCACTTTGAATTCCATAATCCTTATTAGCTAACTCATTAAGATATTTAAGCACTTCATCTAGCGAACCACATGCTCTTAGTATACTAAAAAACTTTACTGGTCCCACAGCTCTAGCCAAGCTTAGCCATATTTCTAGTTCTTCGTTATTTAATTTATTTATCTTCATAAAAGGCTTGAATTTCTTATCAATTTAGTGTACCCAAGATAATGTAAATATACAGTGTTTTATGACGCATTTTGTTACAGATAAATGCATAAAATGTAAATATACGGACTGTGTAGAAGTATGTCCCGTTGACTGCTTTTATGAAGGTAAAAACATGCTTGTGATTAACCCAGATGAGTGTATTGATTGTGGAGTGTGTATACCTGAGTGTCCAGTAGATGCAATTGTAACTGATGATTCCATAAAAGATATTCTAGAGCTAGATGAAAGCTTACTGAATAATGAACAAAAAATCTTTAAATCATTTTATAACATAAACGTAGAATATTCGCAAAAGTGGCCAAATATCACAGCTAAAAAGCAACCCCTAGATACAGCAGAAGAGTATAAAGAAAAAAAGGATAAAACAGCTTATTTTGACGAAAATTTAGGGTAATATTAACAAAGAAAAAAAGATTAAACTCCTTGTATAACCATATGAAAAGCTAGCAACTCACTCTTTTTTGTCATTACAGGGCGTAACGCACGAACATTGTAGTTTGAGTCCACCAAGAAAGATGTCATTCCAGTGCCTCTATGATGTCATCCCGCTACGTGTTAGCGGGATCTATAGCTAACCCAAATTAGGTTTACCGAAACAAATTTTATGGTTGTACTGAACAATTTAAGTTGTCATTCCAGCGCGTAACGCTGGAATGGCTTTGTTGCAAATTGCTGGTAGAAATGAGACGAAATAATTCCTCATCTTATTCTTTGCTATTCTAGGTCTAAAAGTATAGCCCAGAAAATCAAAGCTCTGTGTAGGAAATTCTTCTCTCCTATCATCATCCTTACTGTACACAATGTGTGTCTTTTCAGGATGTAACTTCAGTTTACACTTAGCCAATCTTTCTTCGATCATTACTTTCATAAATTCTGCCTGCTTACGAGTTTTACAGTGTACTATCGCATCATCTACGTGCGACCTGAAGTTGCATTGTTGTGATGGTTAAATTCCATCTCCCCAGACATCAGGGGTAAAGCATGGCCCACATTCTGAGAGGTGGCAACTTTTGGGATGCAAGCATGGGACAAAAGGAGGTAACACCAAACCTTATGGTGAATCCCTTCGAGCAAAGCTGCATAAGGTTACGAAAGAAACCTATGTTAGAACTGTCGTTACGCGGAATATGCGAAAAAAGGTTGAACACGCATAGACCAAAATGGTATGAGATAATTTAAGGAATTAGAATAGTAGATGTCTAGTTTTGATGTTCTTAATCTTCGGTGGAGACTAAGTGCGGCGTGAAACAAGAATGTAGAACAGGGTAACCATCATATTTGCTCTCTTGAGAAGGTAGCCAAACCGCAAGCTTTATGATGGAAGGATTGTCTAAGAAGCTAATGCCTGAAATAATATTCAGGATATGCTGACGTAGACACTATAATTTGGAAGGTAAAGTTATAAGTAGTAGTAAATATGTTATGAACCAACAAAAAGTTAGGTATGAATGGAATGAAATTCCCTGGCGTAAGTTAGAGCAATCTTCATTTAAGCTGCAAAAACGAATTTACCAAGCTTCTAAATGTAATGATGTCAAAAGGATGCACAATCTTCAGAGACTATTACTCAAATCAACAAGTGCAAGGATGCTTGCTGTTAGAAGGGTAACTCAGGATAATAGAGGAAGAAAGACAGCAGGTATTGATGGAAAAGCTAGCCTTAAGCAAAAAGAAAGATTGCAATTAGCAAACTCTTTAAATATAAGGGAAAAAGCAAAACCATCAAGACGTGTTTGGATTCCAAAATCTGTTAAACCAACAGAATATCGTCCTCTTGGAATACCTACAATAGCAGATCGAGCAAAACAAACACTTGTAAAAATGGCTTTAGAACCTGAATGGGAGGCAAAATTTGAGCCTAACACTTATGGTTTTAGACCTGGTAGATCTTGTCACGATTCTATAAGAGCTATATTTGATGCACTAAAAAGAAAAATGGCATTTGTCTTGGATGCAGATATATCTGGATGCTTTGACAATATTGACCATAAGGTGTTATTGGAAAAGCTTCATACCACACCAACTATAGTAAAGATTATAAGAGGATGGTTAAAAGCTGGCATTATGGAAGGAAAAGTATTCCAATTTACAAAACAAGGTACAATTCAAGGGGGAACTATTACACATTAAGTTAAGGGAAAGTGATGGACTGTATTGTAAAATCAGGTAAGATCCACAAATTAAAAGAAGTAATGACATGAGTAAAAAAAAGAATAATCATGTTTATAAAAAATAAATTGATGAGTTTAAACTTTATAAACGCACACAGAGCATCCTCAAAAGACTTCTCACGAAAAAGAAAGCTGCCCTTCATTAATGTATTTCTCCTGATTTTTAGAAAGAGTGTAAAGTCATTACAAGTAATGCTTAATGAGTTTGTTCTGCATACAAGAAAAGATTACACAATTACGGCAAGTGCATTTACTCAAGCAAGAAAGAAGCTAAAGCATACTGCGTTTTCAGAGTTAAATGATGATATAGTTTCCCTATACTACCAAGATCAGGAATTTAAAACCCACCATGGCTTCAGAGTACTTGCATTTGATGCTTCAATACTGATTCTGCCAAAGAGCGACAAAATAATAGGCGAGTTTGGCTCAAGAGCAGTATGGAATGGAATCCAGAGATTTGAAGACTATACAAGTGCAACCTTTGAAGTTTGCTACGATGTGCTAAATAATATTGCAATAAAATCTGTGCTAAGTAGAGGTGACAGCTATGAGGTTGATTTAGCGATCGGTATGCTTGAATCCATAAAATCAGACGATTTGTTAATCTGTGATAGAGGATACGTATCTTATCGATTTCTTGCTGAGCTTACAGGAAGGAAAATCAATTATATAATTCGCTGTCCAAGTTCGTCTTTCAATGAAATAAACGCTATGTTTAAGCCGGAAAGCCCATCTAGTATGGTGGTAGTGTCTACCGCACCTATTAAAGTAGCAAGACAGCTACGAAAGCTAGGATTACCTGATGAGATGAAATTCAGGTTAGTCAAAATAATACTTTCTTCTGGAGAAGTTGAAGTGTTAGTAACATCTCTGTTAGATGAGCAAAGTTTTACAGTCGAAGAGTTTGAGAGATTATATTACTTGCGCTGGGGAGTAGAAACATTTTTTTCTAGGCTGAAGGGAAGATTAAATTTAGAGAATTTCACAGGAAAAAGTATTGAAACTATCAAGCAGGATTTTTGGTCAACTATCTTCATCAGTAATCTAGAAAGTATCATGATAGAAGATGATGAAGAGACATTGAGCGCACAGAATAGTAAACTAAAAAAAAGCATCAATAAATCTGTCTCATTTAATGCGATTAAAAACTTAGCCTTTGATATTTTTTCTACAGAGTCAGACATAGACTGCATTATGGATCGACTATCACAGTTATTTTTGATGAACACTTTAGTGGTAAGAAAAGGGAGAAGAGTTGATCGTCATAAGATATCTGATATTCGTTCACTCAACTACCAGAAAAGAGCTAGAAAACATGTGTTTTAAATTCAAGATATCTTTTCAGTATCATTGCATTAGTACATTCTTTGCAAAATAACCTGCAATTATTACTTTTTTAAATAACTTGCACTTTTCAGACTCCCTTTTCTTAAAAATTCACCCTAGTATTTACCATAATTATCAATCACTTCAAATTTTTTGTCCAATCTTAACTTCTCTTTCCCTTAACTTAATGGCAGTGGTGAAGTTCCACCCCTGAAGATTGGAATTCAAGCAGTTTAGCTTTAACCATATTGATCAGGTGTTGCAAGCCGTTATCTTACACATCTTCAGATAACTCTCGCTTTACATACATGCTCTTGTCCTCCTTCCCTTTCGGGTTAAAGTTAGTTGTTCACCTCGAGGCCCTTTATTCTGAACCCCGCTTAGCTCCGCTAAGTATTTCTTAATGCGTACCACGGCGCACACTCGCATCTCATAAAGCTCCCACTAGTCATTAGCCCTAAACTATTACAAAAGCTTAATACTCGAAAAAGAAAATACAGTGGCTATGGTCAAGTAAGAAAACTACATGTTGTTTTAAACGTAAATGATAAGAATAGTGGTGTTGCTGTGCCGGTCTGCGATATGTTAGAGGAAGTCAGTGATAAATATAACATTTGTTCTATTCGAGCAGATGCGGCTTATGATATAAAAAGTGTGTATAAAGAATGCAGAATATTGTGCCTATTATTCGCCCTAGCTAAAATTTGTTTAGCTATCAGAAAGAAACAAGTAGAATATGAGAATTATGAAGATGGTATTAATGAATGGAAGAAAAAAGTTAAGTATGGAGCACGGTCTTATATTGAAGTCTTTTTCTATAGGTTGTTTGGGTTTGGCTTGAAAAATAAATCAGAGGTAAATCGTGTGTTAATTAAGTGCTACTTACTGAACAAATTTACTGATATAGGTATGGCTAAATTTAAATTAGCTGCGTAAATTCATTGTGATTTACATGCCTATCAGTGCTATGCAACATAGCCACACCGATTTTGGAACCTGGACAAACTTTGATAATGCTACTTTTCATAAGTCTAATAAGATTACCGAACTTGCTAAAGGGGTTGGTGCAGAAATTTTATATCTGCCTCCGTATTCTCCAGATTTTAACAAAATTGAGCATCATTGGTTTGCTATAAAAAACAGAATCAGGAACTCTATTCACATCTTTTTGTCATGCTGTTGATTCTTCCTTCTTATAACCTTTTGGACTATTATGGGAAGGGCTATACTTTCTCTGGAAACTTGCAGGAGCAGAATTTATGCACATAAAACCAGTTCGTGTACAAAAATAGCAATCGTGTGATAGATGTTTAGGACGGAGATTCAAGTGAGTAAAGAAAGGAAAATTATTTTTGCAATACCGTAGGTACGCTCCAAAATTATACTGAGATTTTTATTGCACTTAAAATCTTCGTTCTTCCTAATCTCCAGAATTATCAATGCATCATTATTTAACCAGCCTGAGTGAGCTAATCCTTCTAAAGTTGAATTAACTAGATTACTATTATAAGGCGGGTCTATAAAAACTATATCGCACTTTGAAATAGATCTTGGTAATCCATTAGCATTGCAACAAATTAACGTGATATCGCTCATAATTCCAAAATCTTCTGCTGTTTTTTTAGGCAGTTGCAAATTGTAATAATCTGAATCTACCATGAATGCATGTTTAGCACCTCGAGAAAGCGCTTCAAATGAAAAAGAGCCACTTCCGCAGAATAAATCAAGCACATTCAAGTTATAAATAGATTTTCTTGAAGAAAGTACACTAAATATTGCTTCTCGGACAATACCCATAGTTGGCCGTACAGCTAAATGCTTGCCTGTGGTTATTTTTCTTCCACGATATTTGCCTGCAATAACACGTAGCATATAAAACAAGCTCCAAATCAACTAATTATTTAATAATATACATTTAATGTCAACATGGCTTTAGCAGTCTAATAGAGAGAAAGTTGCTTGTGGAGAAACGCAAGATCAATCTCTTTTCTTTGATTTATTTGCTATACTGATTGCATGGGCAATCTCGTCTTGTAAATCATCATGATTGTTTTTTTCATCATGACTTAGCTCTTCAATTCTACTTTCTAACTCTAACTTAATTATAGTATTGATTTTCTCTATATTATCGAGGAAGTTTTTACATTCTTCATCACTATATTCTTCACCAGATGCTTTTCTTTCTATAAATAGATTTTTGAACCCTATTAAATTAGAACTCTGATCGGCATTCAACACAATATTTCTCTCTATAAAACTAAGATCTGATAGTAATAAACTAACCTCAAGTAGATCTTCACTTTTAATATCTGCAAGACTACTAAGATTGTCTAAGACGTTAAACACCTTAAACTCCTCTTGCGCAATTTCTTGATCTTCCTTGTCAAATTCTGACGATAGCCCTTTATCATCTATAAGTCTCTCACTCAGAGCTTTATTGAGCTTTGAAAGATTAACATCATCTTGCTTAGTGTTATGCAATAACAAATCTACTCTTGCTCTGCGTGCATTCAAAACATCATCGTAATCGTTTAACTTGATGTTACCATCTTCGTCTTGCTGCAAACCATAATATTTTAGTCCTTTAAAGTTATGATTACTTGCCATTATCATCCTTGTTATTATCCTCAGGTCCTTTTGGTTCTATACCTAATTTTCGTGCTACTTCACTTGGTTGGTTAGGCTTATTTTCTTTTAATGATTTGTCTTTTTCTGGTTCCCTCTTGCGGCCAATAGTGTAATCATGAAGCCTTTTCAAGAATTCCCTTCTATGCGTTTTTGCTCTATAAAGCAAATTATGCTGATAACCATCCTTTTCTCCCGTAGCAGGGTTAATTCCTATAGAGTCAAGACCATGCTCCCAAGTAAACTTCATAGCATCTTCTACTGTATAGCCTAAATGTGATCCTACATATCCTTTATAATATTCTAAGTATTTACCAATTCTTCTATGTGCAATATCTTCTTTATCAACTCCAAATGCCCTGTAAATTTTTTCCTCAAGCTTGTCAACATCATTTTTAGGCGATGTTGCAAACTTCGTTGCTTCAATAGTAGCACCTACAAATTTACGTGGCACATCAATAGCGTATTTCAGCACTCCTCCAACTCCTGGTATTCTACCTAGCAAATTAGCTGTACCTCCAGCTAATCTGTCTGGTACATGAGTAGCCCAACTGCCTAAAGACTCTAACTTTCCACCAGCAAAGTTCTGCCACTTCTGCTTTAATCCCTCTGTGATACCAGCTAGAGGTGATGCTTGATACATACTAGATATGCTATAAACACTAAACCCACCACCAGCAATGCTTGAGCCCATCTGTTGTACGAACTCCTTCAAAGAAAACATCAAAAACGAAAGCAAGAACAGTACAAAGATCTCTCCTGCATTGATTAAATAACCTCTCTGTATGTCCCGCACCCTTTGGTAATCGCTATTTTCTTGATAGTTTTGATTTACATCATAAAAATCCTCTGATTGGCAGCTTGCACTTTGCATAATTACACCTTGTACTAAAGACTTTATTTCACTTTTTGAATTTGGTTGAATGATACCCTTTTTGTAGTTGCCTATTATTTTCTCATAATTTTTGCATTCTTCTTCATGTTGTTGAGACTGACAATAACGCCTCTTTATCTTACCATCTATCTTCTTGTCTATACTACCTATCAACAATAAGATATCAGCCTTTTCTGATGCATGTAATAAACTATTTGTTAGACGCACTAGATCTTTTTCACTTTCACTACAACCAGCGCTAACTACCATATCACTTTCCGCAATATAATGATCTGCTGGACTACCCTTAGTACCAGGAATTGGATTAAAGAAAGGATAATCTATATAACGAAAGCCTTTTTCAACATAATCTGGTGGCAGAGGAATATATCCAGCACCACCAGTGAACTTTACTGCACCACCTTCTCTGCTTAGCTTTTCTATTCCTTCTATATTCTTATCTACGTTCAATGGAGAAGCCTCCCCGATAGTATAAGGTACAAAAATTTGCCCTGGAGTCCAGCCAAAGTATTCTTTATCAATTATACAAAAACCACCAAATACCCATTTTGGAGCGCATAACTTTATTTCAAGCCATTTATTATAGCATACAGTAAAACCTAACTGTTTATAAAAGGTATTCATTATCATTGCAGCAAGTAATGACAGCAGGGTAAATATCATAATTGATTGCAAACAGAAACTAATACAGAATTTTATCCAACCCTCAAATAGACTTTTCAGCGGTGAAAATAAAATAGAGATCAGGAATAGCGGCATTATAGCTATAAGAAAAGCTATGCCCATAAAACCAGAAAGGAATATTATGTAGGCATAAATACAGAGTAGAAAATATAAGACAATCCCTATAAAAATTGCCGGTATCATAAGGAGACTCGCCCACATTTGATAATGTAAAAATGCTGTAAACTTTTTCCAAACAGAGTAAGCAAAAAATTTATTGAACATATCCTCCATGAAGCTGAACAATTTAGCTTCATCTCCTTGAGCAACGTTTGAATTACTTCCGGTGTTCATGTTGGGAGCAAAATTAGTAATTATGCTTATCAATTGTTCAAGACCTTTGACAAATAAAACAAGAAAATGATCATAGAAAAATTTAAAACTTCCGGGAGATATAAGCGCTACAACTAGAGTGATTTTCATCATTCTGATGAGCATATCTTGCTTAGCTTGTTGTATCATACCAAAAAGATAGAGAAGTGATGAAATCACTACAAACAGAACAAGCAAGGAAAGAACAAAATTATGAAAGCTTGTACCTTTCTTAACCATATTTTGGAACATAGTTTGTGCAGCTGCAGGATCATCAATTTTAAAATGTTCCTTGCAATTTTCGTTAATCAACAATACACATTTTAGATAGTTATAAACGTAATCAAAAAATCCAAAGGTACTTGGCTGCTGCACTCCTCCCAAAAACTCAAAAGAGTAGCCGCCTGCATTGTCTAGATAATATCTGTCTAATATCTTTACATATATTTTCCATCCCTTTTCTAATTTCACCGGGTCACAATTTCTGTCTTTTAATTTAGTGCTATCTCTATCTAAAGTAAAAAGTCCATTGTCGCCTTCTGCTGTAGAGTTATAACCTAGATGTACAGTAAGAGATTGAGGATTACGCATAGATTTCAGACTTTGATTAGGATCTGGTTCCATAGTTTGCTTACCATCCTGATCTGTAAAAGTTCTTCTGAATAGAAGGTAAGCACCATGACCGTTAGTAAACCAACATGAAGCACCACGTTTTTCTTCTCTATCATCTTCACTAATACATTTGCAATTTACAGTACAACTTGCATTAGAGTCACTTGAAATTTTCTGTGGCGCATTAGGCTTGTAATCATTACAAACTAAGTGAAAGTCAGGCAAACTATTATCGCCTTGCTTGCCTTCAAATTTGGTTACATATTTTAGCTGTTCCAAGCTTTGTAAACTATAACTACCTTTAGATTCTTTCTTGTTATTATTACTCCAAGATGTCCATGCACCATTTACTCTTACTACTAAACTATCTCCATTGGTTTCTAATCCAGTATCTTTCCACTTAACCACCTGATTATGGTGGAAACCATAATTAATTTCGCCAATATCAGAATCTATAACTTCCTGATCTTTAGGAATAAAAGCATCGTGATCTTTTGAAAAATGAGCACCAACTGCAACTGGTTCAGGACCAAAATAATCAGCAGATATACATCTTGGAAAAGGCATGTCATTCTTACTACAACCTGTGATCAGCACACAGATTACCAAAATTAGTAACCTAAACCAACATCTGCCTAAGCGTGATTGCATAGCTAAACTTTTCCCAAATACAGAATAAATCTCTAAAACCTTATACTTTAAACATCTTTTTAATTAGTTACTCTATAATATCATTCATATCTCATCCATCTTCATTTTCTTTCTCTCTTATTCTATTAGACTCCCCTTTCTGATCAGGCCGGCTTAGTGTTTCAGGTCTGCTTGATTTTTTATCAGAACTCCCTTTAGATTTCTCTTTCTTGTCTAGTTGTTTCAACTCTATCGCAGTTCGATCTTTACTCATTCCCTGTTTGATGTTCTGTATCATATTTTGAGTTTTATCATCAAGACCAACAGTTGACAGCATAGCTTGTGATGCGCTCCTAGCAACATGACCAACACTTTGAGCAACTCCATAACCAGAGCTGAACAGTGCCTGAGCTATAGTTTCTGATACAGAAACAAAAGCTTCCATTGCACTGGCAATAATAAGATATATAAATGCCTGGACTAGGTCTATAGGTAATGCTGCAAAGTGCCCACCAGCCTTTTCTCCAATACTAAGTGCAACATCAACACTAGTACTAGGACTATAACCAAGAGGTAATATTGACTTCATAAGGCACAGATCATACGATAAAAAATTTACGCTAATTAAACATTGATAGCATGCAGAAAAATTTGTGAGATTGTATAAAACTGAATACATCAATTGGTTTAAAAGAGACAAAGATGAAAATAAAATGACTGGTTGCAATGAAACATGAGCTAGCGTTTTTATCCAATTATCAAACAATCCCTTAGTTTGTTGAAATAGAATAAATATGATAAATAAAGGAGCTAATGACAATAAAAATGCTACTAAAACAGTAGATATCACATACTTGAACGTAGCACTAATAATGCATTTTAAGAACGTAAAGGTAGCTTTAAGTATCATCAAAAAAGCGATAAAACCAAAAGGACCAGAGAGCATTAACGATAAAAACTTCAACCATGTTTCTCCTGTAAATAATACTCCCGCTGTTAAATCTAAGAATGCAAATTTTTTACCTCCTTCACCTATATAGCCAGAAAAACTATCAACTAAATAAATGCTACCATCCACAAAGAGCCCAGACAAAATTGTACCAAAGAATTCCCAACTTCTATTGCTAAAAGCAAAAGCTATAAATGCTATCTTGAACACTCTTATAATAAAATCGAATTTACTTAACTGTATTGTTCCAAGCATATAGCCAACAACAGTAAATATAACGTATAGAATAAGTAAAGCTCTTACTCCTTGTAGAAGCCCCTTTCTATATCCTTCGTACGGAATTTTAATTCCATTTTCATCTCTTGCTGTTATGAAATCAAAAATCTTGTTTATAGTTGATGAAATAAAATCGTTTATTTTTCTTTTTAAAAATAAATTTACTGTATATTTGTTATCTTCATAATATTTGCCGTCTTTGTCCGTAATATCATCTCTCTCTACGTTACTTACATCAACACCAAAATATATTTTCTTAGACTCTTCGTTCCCCAAATGACTTCCATCTATTATGTAATAATTTACATCATCCTCTGTTATTTTATCCAAATTCTTTACTTTTTTGAAATCATTAGTCTTTATAGCAGATGGATCTCCTGGCGGATTATCACCCAAGTACATATACAGTTTTTTACCACTATCGAAGTTACATGATCTAGTCACTTCAACATGATATCCACCTCTATGAAGTTGGTAGTTGCCATTACTTGCTATAGCAAGCATCACATTACTACCAGGTTCTACCTCTTTATTTACTTTATAGTCATGATTTAATTTTAAGGAAAAATCCTTAAAATTATTACTTATTTTTGAGCATACCAGATCATCATTTGCTTCTTTCCTTTTTGGAAAACATTGAATAGCTTGAGCAGTATCCTGATCATCAAGATCGCCAATTTTTGCAACAAGAGCCTCAGCCCAAGAAATATCTCCTCTGCTCTCTTTGAAGTTTAATTTAGAGTTTGATATTAAATTAATGTCAATCTGCTTAGAATCTCCTTTATTTCCTTCAATCTTTTTTAGCTCATCCTCAATGCCTTTAAGGTGAGAATACATGTCACACTTATTGCCTTTATCATACTTTTTGTGTCTTACAGAAGAAACACAATTTCGTTTTCTTTCTGCACCTATCCCAAAACCCCATATACCCTTTTTATTGTAGCATATGTTCTGATAGTGACAATTAAGCTCATAAGAACTGTACTTATTTGCCTCATTATCACATCTTTCCCCACTACATAATTTATCCAGTCCTATTTTAGCTCGTCGTAAATCTAACAATGCGCCATTCATCCATGGACTTCCATTTTTAATATAATCCTTATTAAAGTGTACCTTATTATCGTATGGAGTGTAGCCGTTACCAACTAATACTTTTCTTTTCTTCATGCTTTCTTTACTAAGCTGTGGAAATTCTACTGCAGTCCTTTTACCACTTTCTCCACAAAAGAACGTTCCTCCATTGAGCATTTCTTTTATTGTAACTCTGTCTTTGTCATCTTCTTTTTCAGTTCTATAACAATTGTCATCAAAGCTGATACCTTTTCCTTCTGGATTATCATAGTCAATTGGTATCTCTCTGGGAACTAAGCTAAACCTTAATTTATCACCAGGGTTTACTTTGATTCCAGTATCCACATAACGTCTCTTACTATATGATTGACCGTTTCCGAACCCTGTGTCTCTACACACTTCTTGCTCGTTAAGACCAGAATTATTAATTAACTCGCTACTGTAATTTGGTATTGAATCATCGGTACAAAATACAGCAGGCACAAGTACTCCCTTTGGACTTTGACCTTCTTTAAGAGGACAGAAATTCGCTGATCCACCGAGAGTAAATTTGATTTTCTCATCCTGGCTAATTACTTGACCAGAGTCAATCCAATGAATTTTAACTCCTTCATCTGCTTTATAAACTGGAACATCTACGCTGACACTAGTATTTCTGCTCTGCAGACCAGGTTCAACACAATCCATCGTGCAGCCAGTAATTACAAGATATAGTATCAATAATAATGATCTTCTGCTCATCATTGATTTCCTGTGTTTGTTGGTATTTTAGGCACTGATCTTTGGGCTGGTTGTGGTATTTGAGGTCTTCGACTTGGTGTACCAGATTGCTGACCTGCTCTTCTTTGAGCGCTTTGCTCATCTAAACCTACTACTCCCATTAAGCTTTGCTGATATTGCCTTCCTGGTTCGCTTGCTACATAAACACCAAACAACGAATCAGATATTGTCGAAGATGCTGCAACTAAAGCTTTCATAGCATGTCCTAAAATAACAAAAGCCATCATAGCGGTGATATTAGGTACATACTTGGAAGCATAACCGTAAAAAATACAAGGATTAAAAATCCTTAAGTTAAGATTAAGTATACATGTAGGGCAGACCTCAAAATTAAAGACCGAATACACAATATAATCCATAACCTGGCTTATTAATGATATAAAAATTAAAAGCACTACCGGATGAATTGCAAATCTTGCTAAATTTCTGATCCAATTGTGAAACATCTGTCTGGTATATCCAAATAGAAGACAAATAATAAAAATAGGTGCCAAGGAAAGCAACAATGCAACTATTGCTATAGACGTGATAAAAGAAAATAAGGCATTAAAAATGGATAAGATTACTGTTATTAAACCCCAAATCACCAAGCAAAATGATACAATACCCAAAGGACCAGAGAATATAAGGGATACTATTAATAACACTGAGTGTGCTGATAAAAACCTATTGAGTGGTAAATCAAGAAATTCAAAAACATTTGACGTTGTACCTCTGAAATTTGCTATTTCTATTAACTGTTTTGGAGTGTTAACAAACATAGAAAATGCGTTGTTATAAAAAAAGTTCCAGCTGTTATCCTGCAATAGCTGGGTAATGATTCCTATCTTTACGCATATAATTAAAAACTCATATATAGAAATATGAGTTAACCCAAAAAAGTAGTAAAGTGTGTACAAAACTATATATAACACTAATAACGACACTATTGTAGATCTGATGGTCTTTGTTCTATTTGACGCTACAAAACTTTGATAAAGAGATTTTACAGGGCTAGTATCAGAGTGAATCGCATTAGTGTCTTTGTAGCTAGAGCCGAAAAATGCAGTTTTTACTTTTTCATCAAAAAAATTATATATCGCACTAAAAGTTTTCGTAGGTGACTCTTTAGTTGTGAGGTTAATGCTAAACTGACCTTCATTTTTGTAATCGCAACCATGGTCTCTTATTCCGTAATATATGTTGCCTGTTTTGTCTTTTAGCTTTTCTTTTAAGCTTTCCATGTACTCAGTATCATGAACTCTGTTAATATCAACAGGTATATCCCCCTGGGTTTCGTCAGGGCCATGTTCAGGGAATGTGTCAGAAACACGTATGTACAAGTCATCTTTCGGACTAGGTATTCTTGTTACTCTTATGTTGTAGCCGCCCTTGCCATTACTATCCCCCAACCAGAAAGTTAATTTTGGTACTGGGTGGTCTTTACTTACCTTGTGGTCATAATTAGTATATGTACCACCATTTTGCAAATATTCAAAACTTTTTTCACCCTCCATATTAACTCTTAAGTGTGGAACATAAGTTTTGACTTTTGCATTCTTTAAAACATCACCAATAATCTCAGCATCTGCGAATTTACCACCAGAACTATTTAAAGCGCTAGTAATAGAATTAAACAATTCGTGTTCTGTAGTATTATATTCAACATACACACAATCTTTTTTAGTGTTAGAATTATAAAACTTGCATATACATCCACACGCTAGATTGAGAATATATGTATCTACTTTGCTCACCTGGTTGTCTGAAAGCCCGCTACAGTCTATATTTTTTCCTTGTTGTTTTACAAAGTTGATAATCTCTTTAATTTTCTCTTCATCTTGACCTGACTCTGAAGAATCGGAACTCCAATACTCTTTTCCATTCAACCACTGTGGATCACCTATAATGTACTTATTAGGACATATTTCACCTTGACAATTCTCTTGATTTAAAACATGTGCAAAATACTCCTTCTCCCCTTCACCACAACTCTCGTCAATTTTTTTATAGGTAACCGTGCCATTATCATTTTTACACATTTTACTGCCAATAACACTAAAACTTATCGAATCACCTTCTTTAAGCGCAAATGGCAATGTAACAACAATAGGGTCTTTCCCAGGTTGAACTGCAAAATCTTTATACCGCTTAGGACAAAAATTAACCTTGCTGGGCACTATGCTAATCTCTGTTACTTTTACACCACCTGAGATATAGACACCAGAATCAACCCACTTCTGCTCTGTTGACACTACATCTAGTTTCTCACGCAAGCCTGATAAATCTTCTGGCTTAATACAGTGATGTTCCCCGCACCCAGATAATAAAAAGAGTACCACAAAACTTATGCATAGCTTACCCAAGTTTTGGTTGCTCAAACGCTCAAACATCTGTTACTCACCTGCGCTCACTCTCCACCTGATTTTATAGTTTCACTAGAGGAGGATCCCTTATTAGCATCTCCACCTCCTCCAACAGATCCTCTTGCCTTGTTTACAGCTGCAGCGGCAACTTGACCAACACCACCAGCAGCAGCTTTGGCAGCAGATAAAGCTTTATTCACCATTTGCGCAGGCGTATTGCCTGAACCTAGTGCTGCTCTATGGTTACCAGCAAGCTCAGCAGCCATACCGGGAAGAACGTTTAAAAAATGGTAAAATAAAAATAGCACTAAACATAACTTCAGTAACTCTCCAAGTACAGAGTTACTAAATTCAATATACGCAAAATCAACCAGACCAAGCAGCATGCTTTTCTCCCATTTGTATTCTTGTAGCATGCACGCTAAAGTATTTGGATTGTTAGTACATCCTCCTTTTTCCAACTTAAACCAATATGTTTTCTTGCCTAATATTTCAACTTGCTCTTCCTCAAAATTTAAACCTCTATAAAAGATTTTATCACATGCTATGAACATAAAAGATAAAAATGCAAAAAGGATAACAGGGTATAAACTGTAGGTAATTAATTCTTTTACCCAACCATCAAAATATCCCTTAGTATGTTGAAATAAAACCATAGGAATGAATAAAGGCGATAAAATGATAATTACACTAAGAGCAACTAAAGATAAGATAAATACATAACACATCCACAAAATAACCATCATCATTAAAATGGCCATGAATATACAGACAAGAGCTACTAAAATTTGCCCACCAGCAAAAATAATACCTATTATTGAACCTGCTACTAACAAGACAGGAGCAGCGCCAAGCAAGACTGCTAACGCTACAACACCCCCAGTACCAATTTTGCCACCAATTCCATCAAAAGGTGCTCCTAAATAAAATAAAATCCTGCAATCAAACCTATCCCAAGGTGCAAGATAACTGTAAGATACCTTCTTTCCTGTATGAAGAGCATATTCATAATCTGTACCTGCATTGTAATTACATATACCTTGACTCTCAGATGACGCTTTAAGCACTATTTCTGATAAACCATTTGAAAGTCTTGTCAATTCTCCGTAATAATGAGACATGGTGCTACCTGTTGTGAAATAAATCACCAAAGCGAATTTAATGATCAACGTGTACATTTCTTGTGGACTGCGAACACCACCTGACATGGCTTTTATAGAGAACAGTATTAAAGCCAAAACTAGAACAGCAGTTACGGTGTTTTTTAGCTTTTTTTGTGCCACAGATAAGAAACTGCCTTTTTTATTCCCATTCTTGTCTTTCAGTAGCTCACCACTTGAATCGATACCTGCCACTAAATTGTCTAACGATTCCTTAATGCATTGCACTATCATAGAAGTTATGGGAATAGGAGATAATGATTTACTTCCTGCTTGATTATAGCAAGCTTCAGAGATATACGAGCTAAAACAGCCTTTATTGTCGTAACCTATAAAAATTTTTCCTTCTTTTTCCTTATTTCTTATAATAGTTTTATGATCTTTATTGGGATCAATTTCTATCGGCTTGTCAGGAATACTACTAGTCTTATCTTTGAAAATCATCATAGATTTTTCACACATAGGAGCAAGTGGATCAGGTGGCAATTCCGTGCACCCTATATCAATTCCTTGCGGCCAAGGAGTTCCAGCTGCTCTAACTTCAGCCAATTCCACGCATAACCTGCCCATTTTTCTTACTGCCCTGAATGTTGACCCATGTATGTCTTCGCTCTGTCCAGCTTTAAGCACTTTACACTCTAGATCGCCATCAACCTTCGGAGACCATGACCCACTTTCATATCCAGTGTCTTTCTCCCTGACATCAAATTTTATTTCTCCAAAAAGATTACCAAAAGTTAAAGGATTGCGATGACACACTTCTATGTATTCACTATATTGCACGCCATTTTTTGGCCAGTAATAGTTTTCCTTGTTGACATCAACAACATTCCAATTAGTAGAGTCTAAAATCTCTTTTTCTGTTTGTTTTCCATCTTTTCCTGACCTTTTCTGTAATTCAGAAAAATATTCGTCTTCTGTTTGATAATTTTTATCTGTGTCATTACTATAATCTGTGTCTTTTAGTTTGAAATTTTTATACTTTCCATCATGATCACGTGCAACTGGATGCCTAACAAAACTATGCTGACAAACAATAAGTCCCCCTACCGCCTTCCAGACTCCAACAACTGCAGCTATCATTCCAACAATAACAAGAGCGGTAAACAAACCAGCAGAAGAGACGATTAAAACAATGCCAGTAAATATTGCGCCAACAGCAATCGCTATTCCAGCAAGTGCTGCAACTGTTTTAAACGCTCCACAATCAGGATTAGAGGCACGACTAAAACTGCCAGTGGAATGAAATCTACTAACAAATTCTGTCTTGTCAGTACCACTTACTCCATCTGCAAATACTGGATATGAAAGTAGAAAATCTATATTTAATAAAAATATCGCAATTAATAGCAATGAAAGTTTAGTTTTAAACATTTTTCACCCTTTGATAAAACACAGGCAACCATACTTTTGGATTATCTCCGACCTCTTTTAGTATATCATGTAACAGTAGAACACTTTCTGCACGTCCAGATAATACGTTGATCACATCATCCAAATCTTTTAGATCTATTCTAGCTACTACAGCATTAACCCCCTGCTTTACCAAAAAGAATCTAGTACTTGGATCTGTGTGTTTGATCAGTATGTATTCACGTTCAGTTAACATAAAAACATCTCGGTAGACACTAGTAGCTTTCAGATTTGGCAAAAAAATTTGTGTTGCTGTCTGCTGTACAAGCGTATCACTAATAGCACTTTTACTCGCATCTTCAACACTCTGAGTAGCAAAAATCACAAAAGCATTTAACTTTCTCAGCACTTTCAACCAGTCCTTTATCTTAGGTGCAAAAACTGGATTATCTATTAACGCCCATGCTTCATCAAGAACAATAATAGATCGAGTGCCATCAAGAGATATACTAATCCTATGAAATAAATAAATCAAGACTGGTCCAAGAGCAACAGGATCCTTGAGCAAGCTAGCCATTTCAAAGCCAAACACCCTTGCTTTTGAAAAATCTAGCAAATCTTCTTTATTGTCAAATATTGCAGCGTGAGAGCCATTGTCATGCCACATAGATATTGCTCCAGCTAAAGTATCAGGGCCTTTATCTCCCAAAAAAGGTACGAAACTTCTCAAGACTCTTTTTTCTTTTTCTAATTTAAAATTTCCCTCGATTGCATCATTAATTATAGCAATGTCTCCTGAAGAGAATTTATCGTTGTACACCGAGATTAAGGATTTTATCCATTCCATTAAAAATGTTCTATTATCAGGAGTATCGTCAAGTTGTAGAGGATTAAAATTTGTTTTAGTTCTTGGTTCTATTATAGTGTAGATGCCGCCAAGTGCTCTCAAAAAAATCTCTGCACCACGATCTTTATCAAAAAAGAATATTCTTGGAGAAAATTTTATCGTTTGAGCACATAAGAAATTCATTAAAACAGTCTTACCAGCACCAGTTGGCCCAATTATCATAGTATGTCCAACATCTCTTATATGAAAGCTGAAGAAAAATGGTGTGCCAGATGTTGTGTCAAAAACTGTAACAGCATCTCCCCAGTGGTTATTGAATTTTTTACCAGTAGGATAATTATGCTGAGATGCAAAGCCAGCCAAATTAAGACTACTTATCGTACCTTTTCTTACTATATAATCAAAATTACCAGGAATTTGCGCCCAAAATGCTGGTTCAAGGTTAACTCTCTCACGAACAGGATAAATACCACAATTAGAAAGCTCTGATTCTACCAACGACAAAGCATTATCTAATGATTTAGGGCTTTTCTCTATACATAGGATAGTTAAGTGATGTTCACCAAACGCAATCTTACCACTCATTGCATCATCAAGCGCATGAGAAATTTCTGCTATTTGAGAAATAGCTTTATCTGCAGATTGTATCATCCGATTTTGCTGTATCTGCATTTTTGCAATTGCCATTTGCCTATTTGTAAATTGAAAAGATTGTGTGATGATAAATTCATAAGGAAGTTGCAAAAAAGAATCGAGCATCCCTGCAGAGGTATTATTTCCATATTCCTTGATACTAACTATTCCAGCGTATTTACTCTCATTATGAGTCACAACCTGTATCATCTTACGACCAAAAAATAACCTATGTACTGGTAAGTATCTTGATATTTCAGTTTTTAGTGGAAAGAGCGTGTTTGTAACAAATCCACAATTTACAATTCTAGATAGAAACTCCATTATTTCACAAAATAGGCCGTTTGGAGTTTCTTTCACTTCAAGAATTTTAGGCGAATAATTCCTAAGGCTTGTCACTATACGATTGGTCGTTTCCTCTAGATCTTCATAGGTAGCACACATATCACTTTCCCAAGCATGTTTTGAAGTTACATGCCCGAATTTCTTTAATAAATGTGATAAAAACTCTACTCCTTTTGTGTCTGCTCTACGAATAATCGTAATGTATAGGTCATTAATAAAAGATCGCCTCGTTGCGTGTTTTTCTCTCCATTTTAGATTTACATGATTAGCAAAAAAATTTGGCAAATTCTGACTTGCAAATTCGTCAGAAAAGATATTTTTCTTACGCCTAATGGTATGAAAGTACAAACTAAATGCTGGAGATGAAATGCTTCTTAGCATCTGATTTCTGATGTTGTTCTGTATTACCAAATCTTCATCATCGGCTGTTTCAAACGCAAAGCCACTTAATTTGATAAACTTAACCAACCAATTCTGCTTTGTTATTAGGGTCGTACTATTCCAATAGCAAGAATAAGGTATAAATTCAGCAGCGTGAACCTCCCTGCTTAGAGTAGATTTATTCTTCGATTGAATAGCTCTAAATCTCAGCATCACACTACTTCAAGTAATATCATAAGTATTAGCTCCATGATAAAAACGATTTAAACATTTGGAGCATTTTCCCAATTTTACCATAAATAACTCAATAAACAACGGTTCCTTTGCAGAAGCTATATAGCCAAGTCCATGTATCCCTGGTAACATCAGGAGAATTACTCTAAGATCATTTGTATTAATGAAAATTAGCATGCAAATTAGAACGTTTAATATTGCAAACATATAACTCACACCAAAAAGCATTGCAGGTCTTGTAAGACCTTTAAATAATTGATCCGTTTGTATACTACCTGTAGACATATCTTTAACCTTCTAATAATAGCTTTAACACTAATACTACATCATTAATTAAAAATCCATTGAAATGAATAGCACTTTAGGTAAGATAATTAATTTAAATTCAATGACTACAAGCTGGCCATTTCAAGAAGCAGAAAAAATACTACAAGAATTTCCTAATAAAAAAGAGATAATATTTGAGACTGGATATGGGCCTTCAGGTTTGCCGCATATTGGTACTTTTGGGGAAGTTTTTCGTACTACAGTTGTTGCAAATGCCCTAAAAAAAATAGCTCCTGGTATAAAAACCAAAATCATTGCAGTTTCCGACGATATGGATGGTTTGCGAAAAATACCAGATAATGTACCAAATCAGGAGATGCTAAGGGAATATTTAAATAAGCCATTGACTATGATACCAGACCCATTTGGTACTCATGAAAGTTACGGTCATCATATGAATTCATTGCTGTGTAAATTCCTTGATTTATTTGATTTTGAATATGAATTTAGAAGTGCTACAGAGTGTTATAGATCTGGTGTTTACGATGAAAAGCTCTTACTCTTGCTGAAAAATTACGACAGAGTAATGGAGATAATGCTTCCGTCATTCCGAGAAGAAAGACAGCAAACCTATAGTCCATTCTTACCGATATGCCCAAAAACTTCTCAAGTTCTACAAGTTCCAGTAATTGAAAGAAATACAGATAAAGGAACAATCACATACGAAGATGCAAATGGAGAAAAAATAGAAATTCCAGTGACAAAGGGAAGATGCAAATTGCAATGGAAACCAGATTGGGGAATGAGATGGGCCGCATTTGGAGTCAATTACGAAGCTCATGGAAAGGATTTGACTCCATCTGCTGTGCTTTCAAGTCAAATATGTAAAATACTTGGAGAAAATCCACCGCTTTTGTTTTGCTATGAGTTATTTCTTGATAAAGAAGGAAAGAAGATATCAAAATCAAAAGGAAATGGTATTTCGATCGAGGAATGGCTAACTTATGCGCCCACAGAGGGTTTAGCGTTATACATCTTTCAGAGTCCTAAAAAAGCTAAACGTTTACATTTTAGTGTGATACCAAAATCAACTGATGAATATTTGGAGTTTGTTAAGCGTTACAATAAGAGTGAAGAAAAGGATGTAAACAGTTCTGTATGGCACATTCACCAGGGTAACGTTCCTAATATCGAAACTTCGGGTATAAACTTCTCATTGCTTTTAAACCTAGCAGCAGCCTGTAATGCTGAAAATAAAGAGATTCTTTGGGGTTTTATATCGACTTATGCATCGGACGTTACACCGAAAAATAACAAAATGCTCGATAGGCTTTCAGACTTTGCAGTTAGGTATTATCACGACTTTATCAAACCAACAAAAGCGTATAAGACTCCAAATGAAAAAGAGAAAGAAGCGTTACTAGATTTAAAGAATACCCTGCATTCTCTATCTATAATCGCTACTGCCGAAGAGATTCAATCTCAGATTTTTTCCATCGGAAAAAAACACAATTACAATAACTTACGTGATTGGTTTCAGTTTTTGTATGAAACACTACTTGGACAAAAAACCGGTCCAAGAATGGGATCTTTTATAAAGCTTTATGGAATAGATAATACAATCTCTCTTATAGAAAGTGCTACTGAACGTACACTTTAGAGTTTACCTTCTTTCATTTGAGCCCTCTAGTTTTACTACTTGACAAACTTTCCCACTTTCCTTATTATATCAACAAGAGTATTTATCCTTGTTTTCGATCCGCGCGGTCTCAATGACAAAATTCAGTAAAAAACTCAGATATTTATTGGCAAATTACATAAAATTATAGCGGCTGCATGTCTTTTTTATTTTTTCTACATTCAGCCAAAACGCGCTTTAAATAAGCGTTAGCACATTATTACAACGCCAATTTAAATTATTATAGGGTCAAAACTCGCTATACGGGGGTTCTTTTGTCTTTTTTTATTTAGTAAATTTCTTAATATTTATAGCTAAAGTAATTTTAGAGAGCCAGCGCGTGACCAGTTCTTATTACCTGGTCAGTCTTCTGGATCCCAGTACTGGAATAACAAAAAAGAGGGCGCTGGGATGACACCATTTGCTGTCTTCAAAATGAATGTTCATACAGCTAGCATCTAGAATGTTTAAACCTTAATTCTGTTTTGGTGTTAAATAAGGTATTCTAGTATCTAGATACCTCGCTAAATAAAAACTTGGAGAAAAGGAAGAAGAGACTTCTTCCTTCTACTTAACTACGCTGTTATAACTAACTCTGAAGAAACTCCTGGTTGTGCATGAACTTCATTTAGCTCATTACCAGGTTTTAGCATTGCTTGTGCAATAGCGTCCTTTAGCTCATTACAAGGCTTAGACACTTCATACATAATACCCACGCAACAAGTCCAGTAAGTACAGCAGCAGCCACAGCTATACCAGCCATAGCACCTACTGATAATGACACACCAATAAAATATGCAGAAGTAACTACTATAGCAGCTACAATAGATGTAATAATAAATATACCAACACCCAAGACTACTGCTTTTATAATTGCTTCTTCAGTAACCATTTCTGCTAGATTCTTGCCTTCACAATCATCTAAGAAAGGATCAGCACCTTCTTTTAATAGAGCTCTTACTACCTTGTTATGGTTTTCTTTAGCAGCAATATACAAAGAAGTTCGTCCATGTTCATTTGGAAGATCAATACAATTAGGCCTCTTATCTAATAGAGCTTTTACTATCTCCGTTTTGCCTTTCTCAGCAGCAAGATATAAAGGAGTTCTTTCCTTTTCATCTCGCAAACTAACATCTATGTTTTGTACTGCTAATAGAGCGTTTACTATCTTTTCCTTACCTATTTTAATAGCAAAATTCAAAGGAGTTTGTTCAAATACATCTTGTAAATTAACATTTATTCCTTTTACTGCTAATAGAGCGTTTACTACATTTTTTTGATTATTTAGAAATGCTACATACAATAGTGTTAATCCTTTATCACCAGTATTAAATCGACGATTTATATCAAAATTTTCCTTCCCCCATTCTTCATAAGTAGATGGGTCTCTTTTTTTAGTTGCTCTTTTATTTTTTCAACTATGTTATTACCATTCAAATCATTTTCACGATTTACTATACTTAATATCTGTTCCAACAATGCTAAATACATATCAAACTCTCCTATAAAAATAATAATATACTTTAATTATTATATATTTAAGTAATAAAATCAAAAATTCAGTAATTATACCTAACTATCACAAACACTCAAACAAGAAAAAGGGGCTTTTGTGCGAGCGTTATTAATCTTCAGTTTAATAGGATAAGATTCGTCAACGTTTCTGTAAGTATCTGCTATACAGAAGAGTTGCCATCAATAAAGCCTAAACTTACCAAATACATTTCTGTAGATTCAGATCTACTTGACTTTGGTTTGAAGTATCTTACTGTTTTGAACATTTTTTTTAGCTCATTGCAGAAATTTTTATCAGATTCTCCTTGAAAAATTTTTACTACGAACTTACCATCATGATTCAAGAAATGCTTTACAAAATTGAGCGCTGCCTCGCATAAAAGCATAATTCTGATATGATCTAACGATTTTAAACCGCAAGATTCGGGTGCCATATCAGATAAAATTACATCAAATTTGTGATCCTTGAATTTTTCTCTTAAAATTTCAAGTTCGTTGATAATATCACACTGTATACACTCTACTCCACTAATTGAATTTATTGGTTTTATGTCAACAGCAACCACATCTGCTCCTTTCTTAGATGCAACTTGTGACCATCCACCAGGAGAAGCACCAAGATCAATAATTTTTTGCCCTTCTTGGAATAATTTAAATTTATTATCTATTTCTACTAGCTTGTATGCTGAGCGTGACCTATAACCATCCTTGCTAGTTTTTCGCACATACTGATCATTCAAATGACGATGTAGCCACCTTGTTGAAGATAGTTTTCTGCCTCTAGCCGTCTTTACTCTAGTTTTTATTGCTAATATCCTACTTATTATTGATTATATCTTTGAGCTCTTTTTCAACTACTTCTTTTACCAGTGCATGTAGATATTTATTTAGCCATTCTGAGAGCTGAGGTTTTAAAAGAGATGTAACTAATTCTTCAACAGTAAGGTTCGCTTTTCTTTGTTGTTTATGCTGCAATTCGTTTTGCATTTTTCCAAGCAGCGCTTTGATCTCCTTCATATTCTCTTTTAAAACTAGATGATCATTATTTTGCGCTTGTAAGCCGCTATTACTCGCTTTGTTATTACTCATTTGGATATTATCGTACAAATTTTTTTCTTCTGAGTTGTAGCTATGGCCATTAAATTGGTTGTTTTTGCAAGCCATTTCCTCACTTTGGTCATCATTATCAATGTCCTCTTTTTCACTATTTTCTTTTTTGCCATCTTCTTCCATGTCTTCTGGATACTCTTCCTCAAGGTATAACACATCATCACTTTCATCTTTTATTTCTGCTTTTGCGTTTTTACCCGATATAGCTTTTTTTATATCTTCTAGAATATCTTTTACAGATTGATTACCTTGTTCATCATGCATAGTGCTAATACCATTAAATTTAGAGGTTTATACTATTTATTATAAAAAGCAAATTATAAACACTAATCACATAATTGCTTTTTGCTTCAACTAAGTCTGAACGTGCTTTAAATAATGCATCTTCAGTGTCCAAAAGGTCAGATGTACTCTTTAAACTTAAGTTTACCTCTTGCTCAACTCCTTCCAATGCTAGAGCTGCTGCTTTTTCCGCTTCTTGACTTGCTTTAATAATGGCTTTTGCTGTCAGCACATTATTCCAAGCATTTACAACTGCTTGTTCTATATTTTTTACCGTTTCATAATAATCGTAGGTAGATTTTTTTGCATCCATTTTAGCTTTACTGACACCAAAAACATTAACTCCTCTTTTAAAGATTGGAACATCAAGAGTAAAAACTACATGAACATTTTCTAATAGCTTGTCTACCTTCATACCATCCTCCCCAAAATTTTTGCTTGCGCTTAGATTTAAAGAAGGAAGCCACTTGGAGCTTTCAGCAATCACTTCCATTCCGGCTGCTCTTTTTTGATAAACTGCTGCTTTTAGAGATAAATTATTGGTTTTTGCTAACTGTAAACATTCATTTAGCTCTGGGATAGAAGGTAGTTTATCATTAGCTTCAGAAAGGTCATCAGCATCTTCGCCAATCAAATGATAATAAGCAATATTTGCCAACTTTAATTTACCTTCAGCATCAACTCTTTCGGATATAGAAGACGAAAATTTTGCTTTTGCTAACGAAACTTCAGCATTGGTTACCTCTCCAAGAGAAAAGCGTTTTTTCATAGCTGACAAATGTTCCAAAGAAACGCGTTCTTTATGTTCTCTGAGTTTTAATATTTCTGCCTTTTGTAAAACATTAACATATGCTTTCACAGCGCTGAGTGCTACTTCTTGCTTCGACTGTTGAAATCTCATTTTTGCTGCTTTAAGAAGATGACTTGATCGGTTGAATGTAGCAAAAGTGCCCCCACCATCTATTATCCTTTGGCTTAATATCAGGCGTTTTCCAGGTAAATTAGATTGATTATAAAGATTAAAATTACTATCAAAATTGTACTGTAAATTAATGTCAGGTAAAAAACCAGCTAATCCAGAAGATTTTAGTTGTTTTTCAGCACTTTTATATTGGTAAAACTGAGACTTTATTTTTGAGCTGTTTTTGATAGCTTTACTTATAGCCTCTTCCAGATCGATTGCATGGCAACTTATAGCACTAAAAGCGATTGCAAATATAATAATCAATCGAAACATTTTACTTTCTAACATGGTATTTAAGTTACTAACATAAATTACTTGAGTAATCAATAACTAATTTAGTAATCAATAACTAATTTAGTAATCAATAACCAATGTTGTTGACACTATTGAGAAATTTAATATATAGTAACTTACTATTGTGTATATAAGATTAAGACATGAAAACTTTTTTCTTGAAAGAGAAACAAATCAATAAAAAGTGGTTTATTATAGATGCAGAAGGGTTAGTGGTAGGTAGGCTCGCAGCGTTTATAGCAATGCTGTTACGCGGGAAGCATAAGCCTGAGTATACACCTCATATGGACTGTGGTGACAATATAATCATTGTTAATGCGGAAAAGGTGTATTTCACCGGGAAGAAGCTTAAAGATAAAATTTACTATAAGCATACAGGTTATTCTGGTGGTTTGAAGAAAACTACTCCAGATAATATTTTAAGTGGCAAATTTCCTGAGCGTGTAATAAAAATGGCAGTGAAAAGGATGCTTGATGATGGGCCTATGGCACGTAGACGCTTTGAAAATTTGTATGTTTATTCTGGTTCAGAGCATAAGCATCAAGGACAGCAACCTGAAAAGATAGATTTTGCCTCTTTGAATCGTAAAAATAAAAAGTAATGGAGTAAAAATGAAGAGTTCTATAATAAATAACAATGATTGGTCAGAAAAGACAATTAAATCAGCAGTTGATTCGCTTGGTCGTTTATATGCTACAGGCCGAAGAAAAGAATCTGTAGCAAGAGTATGGATAAAGCCGGGAAGTGGAAAATTTAGTGTTAACAAAAAAGGCGATCTAATTTCTTATTTTAAAAGAGAAGCGGCGTGCCAAATGATTAAAGCACCATTTATAGTAACTTCTATGTTAGGTGAATATGATGTGTTTGCAACTGTAAAAGGTGGAGGGCTATCTGGCCAAGCAGGTGCCTTAGCTCATGGAATAAGCAAAGCTTTAAGTAGTATAAGTCAAGATTTACACTCTATATTACGTAACGGTGGGTTTTTAACTAGAGATTCACGTGTTGTTGAGCGTAAGAAATATGGTCAACATAAAGCTCGGAAAAAATGTCAATTTTCTAAGAGATAGTGATTTTATAGTGGTGTTTTTTGTAAATATTGTACAAATATTTGTGTAAAGTTTATGATGTCTTCTATTTTTGTAATAAATTTAGTTGACTATTGATATTAGCATAATATGCTGTTTATGTGATTTTTCAATATTAAGGTAGTTTATGAGTAAAGAAGATATAACAAAACAACTAAAAGAAGGTTGTGCTAATCAGGGTATATGTATAACACAATCTGATTCGAATAAGTTGTATGACACGTTCATGGGAATAATCAAGAATGAGATAAACTGTAAAGGTGAAATACGTCTACATGGAATAGGTACACTCTCTACTGTTATAAGTCAGGAGAGACAATGCCGTAATCCTCAAAATGGGAAGATTATGACTGTTCCTGAAAAAACAAGGATAAAATTTAAACCAAGCAAAACTTTTTTAAGTATTGTAAGGCACAAGAAAAAAGTACCTGCTATTTAGATATTGTCATTTTCATCCTTTTGATTACACTGTGTAAGCCATAAAATATAGCCTCACTGATTAAAGAATGGCCTATATTAAGAGCTGAGATGTGAGGTATTTCTTTTATTCTTTTAGCGTGTTTATAAGTTATGCCGTGTCCTGCGTGGCATTCTATTCCTAGCTTGTTAATGTATTCTGTAGCATTGATAATTAACTGTAGCTTTTTCTCTGATGGATTATTGCAGTAATTTCCTGTATGAATTTCTATTATATCAGGTTTCATCTTTAACTTTTCAAGATATTTTAGTTGATCAATATTTGGATCGATAAACAGTGAAACTTTTATGTCAGAGCTATGCATTTCCTCTATTATACTAGAAAGTTTGCTATATATGTTAAAGATATCTAGGCCACCTTCAGTTGTTAGTTCTTCTCTTTTTTCTGGTACTATACAAATCGAATAGGGTTTTACTTTTTTTGCTATTTTGAGCATTTCTTCCGTGGCTGCGATTTCAAGATTTAGCTCGGTGCTTATAGTTTTTTTTAGGGTAAATACGTCTTCATCTCTAATATGCCTTCTATCCTCTCTTAAGTGCACGGTGATAAAATCTGCTCCAGCATCAATAGCTATTGTTGCTGCTTTTAGCGGATCTGGATAAAAAGTGCCACGCGCGTTGCGAAGTGTTGCAACGTGATCGATATTAACACCTAATTTCACAATTCATCTCAAAAATTATTTATAGATTATACGTATCATTAGGTCTTCTGCATAGTCATTGTTTAATGCCATAGCTGGGAGACGGAGCTACTAACAAACTCTGCCAGCTATGTATTTTATTATCTTCAATCTGTGCAGATTAAACGACAAAACAACATTGAACTTCTTTCGAAACTCATTTTGCCAGCTCTAAATTGTATAGCCCTACTCATAATAGTCGAAAAAGAGTAAGATATGGATTTATAGTAGTGAAGGTAAGTAGCATATAGTTATGACTTAAGGAAAAAGGTAATGGAAGCGTTGGATGAAGGAGTTGCCAAGAGATTTAAGATCGGAAAAACAACTTTATATGAGTGGAAGAAAAGACGTGAGAAAACGGGAGATTTTCAGTCAAAAAAGCCTGGAAGAGTGGAAAAATTACCGACTGGAATGCATTTGTAAGGTGGCAAAACTCAGTCAGAGATGCTGGGGCAATATTAGTAGACAATCGAGCACTTAAAAATATAGGATTCACAAGACCTACGGATACAAAGAAAGAAATGAGGAAAAGCGAGCTCAATTTGCAAGGGTTATAGCGACAAAAGAACCTGTGTAGAGTCTGGCTATGGATATTGCTAGAAAGGACAGCCCTAAAATCTGGAATCAGCTCTTAAACATAACTTGGTCACGATTTTCATTAAAAGATAAGTACAGAAAAACTAGAGTATCTACCTTAACTTCCCTGAATTCGCTCACAATCTCTTAACTTGACGCGTATGCTTTTTTTGAAATCATGCTTTTATCGATAACCTACATAGATCGACCTTTTTGTGAATCTGGGTTTCTGCTTTCTTCAACTTGCTTTGCAAAAGACGTCTCTTGTGTGTTCATATGTTGAAGTGGTTTAGCAATTTCGCGCACAACAGTAGCAATTACGGTTAAAAATGCCTTCAACAATCCACCTAAAACTCCACCAACTGCTTCCCTGCCATATATACGAGCTTGCTTTTCGTTATCGTCAGCAGTTTCCCCTACTCTTCTTCTTGGATCCATTCTATGAGCAATAACTGAAAATAGCACTCCCCTAATTGAAGACTTCATTCGTGCTTTTGCCTTCTGAACATCTCCATCACTTGCTGCTTCATGTTTTTGCCTATTATTCATTAACTCCTTTTGTTGTTGAACGCTTAAAACCTCTTCCATCAGTTGTTTCTTTCTCTTTTCCAGAACTCTTTTCTTGGATTCTGATTTATCGCGAGTGTGCTTTGTGGTTTCAAGTTCTACATCAATATCCTCAGATGCTGCCTGACTATATAAGGTTTCTATGAGCCTATCTATACTTCGCTTTACTTGCATAGTCCTTTCGTAACTATCTAAATTATCGATTCCTTCATCAATTTGACTTAAAATATCCTCAAAAGGTTTTAAATATTCTTTGCACTGCTCTTCGAGCTGATTTTCATTCTTCAAATTCCTTTCTCTTCTGTCATCGCTATTCTCTTCAATATTAGCATCGTCTTCCTCGAAAAGATCTTCATCATTCATAATTTTTTTAATTCAGTTAAAATCTTCACCAATCACTATTGTATATGAAAAAATTAAATTAACATTAATGAAAAGTGTTTACAACTTCAGCACTAGCTAAAACTACAGTGAAGCTATCAAAAGTGGCAGGGTCGTAATATCTCTCATACAGTTCAACTGAACACCTAAGCCTTATCTTCTCCTTAGCACTAAAGCTAATTTCATAATCATTATTAGAGTTTAATATTGCAGAATTACGCAATAATTCATCAGCCATTGCAGAGTTTAAAATGCCATTAATTTTTATTGTAATCTGTCTACTTCCAGCACAATCAAGCACTTTTCTCCAGCCAAAAGAGGAAATATCTTTCATCTCTTCTTTGTTATTACGCAAAGTAAACCTTAGATTTCGTATATTATTCAGCACGACGAAATTACTGTCATGACCTTTAATTTTCAGCTGTAATTTGCTCATTGCTACCTCCTTGTATTAAAATATCAAAATTAATTGTTGAATGTAAAGCTTCATCATACTGATTCATAGCACAATTACTTTCCAAAATGGTCTCACTACTAATGCTCTTTACCACCAAGCTAACATGCTTTATAGCAGCAAGCATGCTGTTTATATGATAAGTATATATGTCGCATGAAAATCTTACTTTTGTAGCAAAGTTAGATAGCATATGCAGATTAATATAATTTACTATTCGCAATCTCAGATAAGGAATAGTAACCTGCTTAGGTAGGTAATCATAAATGTTAGTAATGTATTTCTTTAAATCAGAGTTTGCTTTTAATGCTGCATAAATACTATTATACAACTCATTTATAATTTGAATTTTTTCCATCTCACAGATACGGTTACGAAGATTGCAATTTGTAGGTACGACAGATGGTGTCATCCCAGTGCTTACTGTACGAACATTATCTGTCAAGAAGATGTCATCCCATGCCCAGACACTGGTTCACTTTATAATGATGTCATTCCAGTAGCCCTTTCTTGTCATCCCAGTGCTTGACACTGGGATCTAGGAAAATTTGCGAGTATAAAAGTAATGTTAAAATACAACATTTCTGATGATGGAAAAATGGATCCCAGTGTCTGGGCACTGGGATGACACCATCTGTTGTATATGCTATTGAATGACAAACAGGAGTTACAAAACAACCTTTGGTTCGCGAAACGGAGAATATACCTTCTTTACTTCAGACAAATTGCTACTTACTTCTGATTCACGATTTTTATAAAGAGCAGAAACATGCTGCATAATACCCAGCTTTATTTGTTCAGGAACGCTGTCATAACCAGCTTCGTATACAACATCAGCCCTTATTATGCTCAAATAATTGAAAAATTCAATATAGCTCCCTACATCACTAAAATAATAACTAAGTTTTCGATTTTTATCAGTAGCCAATATTATTTTGTTCACAGGACCATAGCTTAAATAGATTCTACGAGGTATATAACCTTCATATGAAACTTGCCACGTTTGCTTTACCAGTGACTTTTCCATATGCCACTGAGCATAATCAGTTGCCATAAAAATAAAACTTGAAATCAACTTATCATCTTGATCATTTTCAATGCGTAAAAAAGATTTAACCTCTTCTAAAGTAACTGGAAAAGATTTAGGCTTAGATTTACGCTGTACATTTATGATTGGATACTTTTGTCTTGTTGACATAACAACCCTCCTTTTCTATATATAGCTAAAATAAGTAAGACTTATCTGTGAAAAAAATCTGACTTATTTTAGTTATAACTCAATACTAAATTGCAGCAGCAACTCTATCGTATGAATATATTGAGAAGAGAACGTACAAAAGCTGTTTCTCCCTTTTTATTGATCAAGTTTACTAAGCCGGATTTTAGTAGATTGATATTCTGAGAATGAATGTTATTGAAAGTGGAGTTTATCTCTTTAGCAAGCAGACTGCGAAATTTCTGCACACTTTCATATGCAATATTTTCAAGTTCATGCGCAAACTTATCTTGAGCTACAGCTGCTATATCTTCAACTTCCTCATTGAACTCTTCTAGCTTTTTTTCCTTAGCTTTAAAGTTTTTCGTAAAAGTTTTCATATTAATCAACCTCAACTATTCTTATGATTATAATGACAATAAAAAAATTACCGAAGTAAAAAATTTGTACTACGATACTTAAAACAATTGCAGCATAGTGAAGCCCAAATCGGTTCACTTTATAGCGTGAATTCAAGTAGCCCCTTTGGTGTCATCCCAGTCTGGGATCCAGACTTTAATTGTTATACTTGTAAATAAGTCTGGTAAGAATAAACGTTCATCTCAAATGCAGTATTTTTGTTGAAATAGCTCAACTGGATCCAAGTATTCTAGGCACTGGGATGACATCGTCATAAAGTGAACCAGCTTCACACGCCACCATTTCGGTCTGTTTTAGCCACAAATGTTAAGAAATTTACCAAGCAAAAAAAAAGGCAAAAGAATCCCCTAATAGTGAGTTTAATAATTTAAACTGATAATGTGCTAACAAGCGCGTTTTGGCTGAATGTAGAAAAAATAAAAAAAGCCGCTATAATTTTATGTAATCCGCCAATAAGTACCCTAAGTTTTTTACTGAATTTTTGTTATTGAGCCTGCAGGTCAAAAACAAGTTTTGAGTCATAAATACCCTCAATGTCATAATAAGGAAAGTTGGCAACATTTGTCAAGTAGTTTTCTTATCTTTTGCAGGTATAATTTACATGCTACAATTAAATTTTCATAACTGGTGAATAAAAATGCAAAGAGATAAAATTAAAGTAGAAATAAAAAAGTTATCACATGGCGAAAGCCTGCCTCTTCCCTGTTATATAACCACGCAGAGTGCTGGCATGGATCTTTATGCTGCATTGGACAATACTATTATTTTAAATCCACTTGAAAGATTACTTATTCCAACTGGAATTGTGATTGCAATACCAAACGGTTTTGAGGGACAAGTCCGCCCACGTTCTGGACTTGCTGCAAAACATGGAATCACTGTTTTAAATTCTCCGGGCACTATAGACTCTGATTATCGAGGTGAGATTAAAGTTTGCCTAATTAATCTAAGTAATCAGTCATATGAGATAAAAAGAGGAGATAGAATCGCACAAATCCTTATCACTCCTGTACCTCAGGTAATTTGGAACAACACAGAAGAATTCTATGCAGAAGAAACTGACCGCAATGAAGGAGGCTTTGGCTCAAGTGGTAGATAATTTATTGTTTATAAGTTGACAATAATAATTTTTTCATATACTATATTAATATATTATTAATTTATTTTAAGAGGTAATTATGTCAATTTTTAAAAACCACCGTCACAAAACAAACATTGCACTTGCAGCATTTACTTCTGTATATGTTATAGGCGTAGCAGTAGTATTTTCAACACCGTATTTGCTTTCGATTCTAGAGCCAATTACAGTTTTTACAGCTATACTACTTGGAATGAGTATTTTCGCATTTGTTGCTGCTGTTACACTGGTTGGTTTAGCAATATATCCCATCATCAAAAACAATGAAATATCTGAGCCTAAAGCTCCGAGCATTGTTATTAGAAGTAATAAAGGAGATCTATTTGCGAAAGTAAAAGATGAAGATTTCGAGTATATCAAAACACACACAAAAAATAAGAATCAAGATGGCAGTGTTATCTCCGATGAGTATCGTATAGATTTTAACTTCGAAAATCACAGTTACTACATTACTGCTGCAGGTAAGGAAATGGATAACAATGATGTATTATTAAGGATAAATTCAGTAGGAAGAAAAAATGATAAAGGTGAGTATGAATTAATACATAAAGATAAAGAAAAGTTAAAAACGTTAGGTTTAGGCGCTGAAGAAAATGATGCTAAAGAACTAATCATTAGACTTTTGCCAAGATCAATTTTTAAATCACTAGAAGTTAAACACGAAGAGCCAGAAAAATTATTAAACAACCAAGTATAAAAGGGGTGGACTAAATAAGTCTGCCCTTTAGTGTTAGTTATTTAAACTTATTGTAGAAACTGCCTTAAAAAATAGACGTTTACATACTTGTGAGAAGGTATCTGTTCAGTCAATGGCGTCAACTTAAGGGGAGATATTAAGGAGTAAAATACTACAAGAGACAGGGCTTTTGTTTCTATTTTATTTCAATAAAAAAGTTTAAAATGTGTCTTTTTTAGGTGAGACATGCAAAAAGGAAAAAACCTTATCTTACAAATAAAAAATGCAATATACTCGAAAACTTTTCAGAAAATCCATTGTATTGAGTTTTACACGAACAAGAAAACTTCCTTTTTCGACAGTATTTTCTATAGTTAGTTAAAAAAAGTTTGGGAATAGAATGTGAACTTATGGAGCCGTTGACATGTACCTTCAAAGCAAGCTTTCTCTAAAGCAAGATATATTTCAAGAATTTAAGCATCCGAACAGCCTATCAGGATGAACCTGAATTTGGAGAGGTTATAGACTTATTGCAGTAGATGGATGAGATTACCCAACTCCGAAGAAATCATATCCGAGTTTAAACCAAATGGAACAACAGGCACCATTGGCAATTTGTTTGTTGATTTATGTATAGCTCTTTTCACAATAATCCGAACAGATCATAATAACACACTGCTGGCCTCCTGGCTTACAATAGCTATAAAGACGTTTTTACCCACGCTCGGACTATTATAAGAAGGGCTATACTTCACTGATTTGCAGTGCTCGTCTTGCCGCTTAGAATGTAGGTGAGCAAACACTGGCAAAAGAGCAATTACCCGAAGTTATTACTAAAATGCGTTTGTTAAATCAAATTATTTATCTATTATCGTGTTCAGTAAAATTCATTCAGCAGCATTATGATTTGAAAGTAAACTTTATTTTTCGCTTGCAAAAAAGAAATTATAGTAAGCTATGGGCGAATTAGATTTTGATTTTATATTAGAAAATGAAAATCTAAAAAATAAAATGAAAGGACAAAAAGTAAGAGTTATAGTGCTGACATTAGCCAATGGAGAAACAGAGTTTTTGATCGAGACTTTGGAAGATATCAGTAGAGCTTATCTATTAAGGTGGCGCATAGAGGAGTGCTATAAACGACTCAAAGTAGGATAGAGAATTTTTCTGGGATAAATTTAGAGACAAGAATTTTGGGCAAATGTGCAATATTCATATGTGTGATGCACAAGGGCCTTGGAACCCAGATCAAATTGCTGAGTATCGTTTAAATTTTTCAGTTTTATTTGGTGTGATGAGGCAGAAACTTTATCAAGTGCTTGTTGCACCAAAAAACTTTCAAGACCTTTTTAAGTATACGCGCTAAAGTTAAGATCCGACCGGGAAGATTGTATAGCCGCACTAAAGCAGATAAGCCTAAACGACATCATATCTTTAGGAGAATTTGCTAATGTATTCTCTTAAGTTAACGCCATTGTCTGTTCAGATACGGTCATTTTTAACTATTTGCCTTTTTTCTATGCAAGAAGTGTATTGATAAGTCCATTACAATTCAGTATTGTGAAAAATATAAGTCAAGTGTTAGTTAGGACATGGGGATTTTTTTTCAATTTTTGGGTAAGGTGCTAGGCAAGGTTTTTCCTGCCAAAATAGTAAGCTCTTTTTTAGGAGTAGGATATTTACCGGGTTGGCAGCATTATTGGTCTTCTTTTTTAATATTATTTATTACCGACATTATATTAATGCTTACATACGGAGGTGATTTTATACTATATAAAATGCCGAATTCAGGCATAGTTGTAGCTGCTATTCTTACCAAGCTAGCAATAGTTATGTTAGTGCTGCAATTAGTTGGCATATCTATTTTTCATACTCAAGATCCTTCAGCCAGCAGTGATGAGAATATAGTAATACAAATAGCATCAGGACAGGTGATGACTGTTGCGCTTTCGATGCCGGCAATAATGTCAATTTATTATATTGTAAGTAAATTCTATTTAAGTATATGCAAGGCAATACTTAAATGTCCATTTTGGTTTAATGATCTTATGCATTTGTTCTTTTTCTTTATAATACCTTATTTATTTTTTAATATTGTAGAAGTAATAAAACCATGGCCGATAAGTACGATACAGCTTAGTTATAACAATGCAATATCAATCACATTTGAAGGGATTTTTCATGTGTTTTATGCAGTGATTTTATTGTACTTGACTGCATTTATATTCTGCGATCTGACTATGCATGATGCGATTGTTTTAAACAAAAGCATATTTGAGTATGTAAAAGAAAGTTCAATAGCCTTGAGTGACTATTTTCATGGCACTATTAAAAAATAAGTATAGAATAGTACTTATTTGCTTATGTATTCAGTTTAAAAGATATACAGTTTGCGTGAATCTACAGGATATAATAAAGGGATTACAAGATTTTTGGGCAAATGAAGGGTGTACTATACTTCATCCATATACGTCTGAAGTTGGAGCTGGAACACTACATCCCGCAACAATCATGTCAGCGATTGACGAAAAATCAACAAAAATTGCATATCTGCAACCAGTAATAAGACCTGCAGACGGACGCTATGGCGACAACCCTAATCGCTTATATCAGCATCATCAATACCAAGTTATAATAAAACCATCTGGCAGCAATTTGCAAGATGTTTACTTAAATAGCTTAAAAGCTCTTGGTGTATCGACAAAAGAATATGATATTAAGTTTATTGAAGATGATTGGGAAAACCCAAGTGTTGGTGCATCCGGTCTTGGCTGGGAAGTTACATGCAACGGAATGGAAGTAACACAACTTACTTATATACAGCAAGTGGGAAGTATTGACTGCAGAATAATTCCTGGTGAAGTAGCATATGGGTTAGAGCGTTTAGCAATGTGCATACAGGGTGTAGATAATGTTTACGACATAATGTGGAATGATAGTGGTGTAACTTACGGAGATATTTTCAAACAAAGAGAGTATGAGTTTTCTTACCTGGCACTTGATTATTATGATACTAAAGTAGTACAACGGCAGTTTGAGGACACAGAAAAACTGTGTAAATTCCTTATCGAAAAAGAATTGCCAGTAGCAGCTTATGACCAATGTATTAAAACTAGCCATCTACTTAATCTACTTGATGCAAGAGGTGTGCTTGGTGTAAATGAACGTACAGCCTATATTGGTAGAGTGAGAGAGTTAACAAAAAAATGCTGTGAATTATATAGAGCGAAGTAGAATATGTTGTCACAATTATTGTTTGAATGTCTTTCAGAAGAAATTCCATCAAGAATGCAGAATTCATCTGCAGCTCAGGTTAAGAGCTATATCATTAATGCTTTTAGTAAAAATAATGTGAAATTTGCATCTATAGAAGTTTATGTGACTGCACGTCGCATTGCTCTTTTTATTGATGGAATAAGTGCTTTGGAGCTAAAAGATTCTAACAATGAGATTAAAGGACCAAGAGTTAATGCACCGAAAAGTGCTATCGAAGGTTTTTTGAGAAAAAATCGGAAAGGTGAAGAAGATTTACTCATTCGCAAAGTAAACGATGAAGATTTTTACTTCATTAAGAGAGAAAGCTGCTTATTTAACATCAGCGGGTTTCTCAAAAATCAACTGGAGGAAATGCTAAAAAACTTTTCTTGGCCAAAGAGTATGAGATGGAGTGAAAGAAAAGAGAGATGGGTTAGACCAATTAAAAATATTCTATGTATTTTAAATGACGAAATAATACCCATATCTTTTGCAGGGGTTACAGCATGCAACGTGACGTATGGTCATAGGTTTCTTTCAGGTGATGCAGTACTTACTGTTAGAACACCCAAAGACTATTTTGAATTGTTAGAAAAAAATAATGTCATTCTCCAGTTGGACAAAAGAAAGCAATTTATACTAGATCAGATTAATAAGTTTACAAAAGAGGAGAACTTACAACTTGAAAAAAATGATTATTTACTTAATGAATTGGCAGGGCTTATAGAGTGGCCAATAGTATTATTTGGTAAAATAAAATCATCAGAGTTACCGAAGGAAGTAATACTTAGTATAATTAACATGCAGCAAAAGTATCTTGCTTTAAGTAATGGACAGAAAATTTCACATTTTGTTACTGTTGTAAATGTTAACAATAATGAAGTTGTCAAAGGTCATGAAAGAATATTAGAAGCACGTCTTGCTGATGCCCAATTTTTGATGTCTCAAGACAAAAAGGAAAACCTAGATTACTATGTCAAAAAATTGAGCTCTATTTCATTTCATGCTTCGCTCGGTAGCGTAGAAGAAAAAGTGAAGCGTATTATTACTCTGTCAAAGTATGTAGCGATATTTATTCCACATGCTTCACTAATTAAAGTTGAACGTGCTGCATATTTAGCAAAGGCAGATCTTGCAACGTTGATAGTAAAAGAATTTCCGGGATTGCAAGGAATAATGAGTGGATATTACGCTTCTTACTTTCAAGAAGATAAAGAAGTAGTAGAAGCTATAACTGAGCACTATAAGCCAATCGGATCGGAACAAGAATGCCCTAAATCTCCTACTGCGATTGCTGTAGCTATTGTAGACAAAATGGATAGTTTGGTTGGTTTAATTGCAGCAGGTGAGAAAATCTCTGGTTCGTATGATCAGTTTGGTTTGCGGAGAATGACAATTGGTATAATTAGAACAATACTTGAAAATAATTTGCATATTCCAATTAGGCTACTGATAGATAAGTCAGTATCTTTATGTTCAAGACTTCTCTTTAATAAAAATACAACACCAGTTGATAAGCCAAATGAAAAACAAATTTCAGAGCTAGTATTTAAATTTTGCTTAGAGAGGTTCAAGGTTATTTTAAAAAATAGAAATATAAGGCAAGATATTGTAGATTCAATAATATATAAAATCGATATTAATGATCTGCTGACAGCAGAAAAGCAAACTGTTATACTGGATCGTTATCTTAGTACGCCAGAAGGTGAACAGGTTCTAAGCACTTATAAAAGAGCCAGTAACATGATGAGCAAAGTGAGAAAAAGTGATGGCACTACTTATAATGCATCTTACAGTAAGAAGTTTTTGATTGAAAATGAGGAGATTGCGCTATCAAATTGTGCTATAGCTGCTTGTAAAAACATAAAACAAGCGATAGAAAATAACGACTTTAATACAGCGCTTGATGAACTTGCTCGTTTTGCTCCATTTATCAATCAATTTATGGACAGTGTAAAGATTAACTGTGATTCTAATGAGCTTAGAATAAACAGGTTATCTTTGCTTGCAAATGTTGTTTCTAGCTTTCATTTAGTAGCAGAGTTTAACCTTATACAGGTTAAACAATTGATAAATGCTCAGGCAATATAAGGAACAAATCAAATCATCTCCACAATCCTGTGGCGTTTATAAGATGGTTGGAGATAAGAATAAGGTTTTATACATTGGTAAAGCAAAAAACTTGAAGTCGAGGTTATCCGACTACCTTCAATTCGAAAACCTTTCTGAACGAATCAGAGTAATGATCTCACAGGTTATTAAGGTTGAAATATTCATCACTGAGAATGAAATCGAAGCATTGCTTCTTGAAGCACAGTTAATAAAATCGTTAAAACCATCTTATAATATTTTGCTTAGGGATGGAAAATCTTATCCTTATATAACAATTTCTAAGCATGGTTATCCAAGAATAGCAAAATATAGAGGTAAGTTTAAGAAGAATGAGTTTCATTACTACGGCCCTTTTCCATCTGCTGCTGCTGTTAAGAACACTATATTATCATTGCAAAAAGCTTTTCTCTTAAGAGTATGTTCAGATCAATATTTCTCTTCAACAAAAAGACCATGTCTTGAGTATCAAGTTAAGCGCTGTTCAGCACCATGCGTAGATAAAATTACAAAAGATGATTACTGCAAATCAGTAAAACAAGCACAAGATACTCTGCTAGGAAGGAATAAAGAAGTGCAAAGACAGCTATTTTCTACAATGGAAAAGTGCAGTAGGGAGATGAATTACGAGCTTGCTGCTGTCTATAGAGATCGATTGAAATTTCTTCAGCAAATTCAAATGCAGCCAATGGATTTTTCTTTTGAAGAAGATGCAGATTTCTTTAGCGTTGTACGTGAGGCAGACTTAGCATGCATTGGTGTACTATCTTTCAGAGATAAAAGTAACTATGGAAGCATTCCTTACTTCATTGAGAATTGTAGTGATCATCCAAATGATGAAATTTTATCCACCTTTTTGGTCAATTTGTATAATCAAGTTAGCACACCACCAGCACAAATTTACGTTCCCGATTTTATTAAGGATAAGGAAATTATAGAACAAGCACTTTATGCTCTTACTCAAAAATCAATAAAAGTTTTGTATGCGAAAAATAGTAAAGAGCGTGATTTGTTGAATTTTATTTACAATAATTCTAAGCATAGCCTAGAGCAGAAGCTTACTGATTATAGAAATAACCTAGAAAAGCTCGAAGAGCTTAGGAAGATTTTCTCGTTACCAAATATTCCAAAGCGTATCGAGGTTTATGATAATAGCCATATATCTGGAAATCAACAAGTTGGTGTGATGATTGTTGCAGGGCAGGAAGGTTTTTTAAAAAGTGAATACAAAAAATTTACTATAAAAGAAGAAATTTCAGGTGATGACTATAAAATGATGAGAGAAGTGCTGATTAGACGTTTCTCTGGCAATATAAAAGATATAATCCCTGATTTTTTACTGATTGATGGCGGTCCAGGACATGTTTCCATAGTGCATAATGTGTTGGAAATATTGAATATAAAAGTTCCTTTTGCTTGTATGGCGAAGGGTCATGATCGTAATGCAGGAAATGAAAGATTTTATGTGCCGGACAGAGAAGAATTTACTCTAGCAAGTGACAGCAAGGTCATGCTTTATTTACAATTACTGCGTAATGAAGCCCACCGCTTTGCAATAACTTCGCATAGAAAAAAACGTGATAAACAGTTTTTTGCTTCACAATTAAGCAAAATATCCGGCGTTGGCAATAAAAGAAAGAAGGCACTCATGTCTCATTTTGGTTCGGTAGAAAACATAAGCAAAGCTTCTCTAGCTGAAATTCAAAACGTACCTGGAATTAGTAAAGGTTTAGCAGAAATCATTCTTAAACACGTAAATTATAAGAGAGGTGCTCCTAAAGAGATACTCTGAAATCAACTTTTATTTCTTCTTAATAAGACATAAAAAGCCCCTTTGCCACCATGTTTTTTTGTGGCTTGCTGGTAGTATAAGATCATATGCCGAGCTTTTGTATCATTCAACCACTTATTTAAGCTATTCTTTATAGTGTCTATTTTATCTATGCTATTACCATGCCCCGTAATTATCAATAAGCACCTATTCCCTGCTTGATAATTTTTAACAATAAAATCTATCAATTTACAATAAGCATTATCTATACTATAGCCATGTAAGTCGAGTTTATCGCTTATAAAATATTTGCCCCTATCGATCTTTAATTTTGTATTGTAGTCAAGACAAAATGATGAATTACCATTATCGGTATTAAGAAAATTTCCTTGTAAGCCGGAGGTACCTTTATCAATCATAGATTTTATATTTACTTTATGATCAACTTTCAAAGTAACTTTTCCACATTCTATTGGCTTAACATTTTTTTGCCAATCTAACTCATCATCTGACATAAACGCATTAATTGAATTGCATAATTTTACAACAATATATAAACACAGTAAAATATTGCTTATTCTATAAAAACCAGATTTTCAATAATACGATGAAATCATCAAAAGCTAATGAAAACTGTTGGCTATACGGAAAGCACACTTGCATGTCAGCATTAAGAAATAAAAATAGACAGTGTATAGAATTGTTAGTAACAGGAAACTTCTACAGAGAATGTGAGAAAGAAATTAGACAATGTGCAGATAGTAAGGGCATTAAAGCTCAGCTAGTAGAGAACAAAATATTCAATGATATTTTACCCAAGGGTGTAAATCATCAAGGAATTGCTTTAAAAGTTGCTCCTATTTTTCACAGCTTAAATATCGAAGAAATAGCTGAAAGATCAGGTGAAAACTCTACTATAGTCATTTTAGATCAAATTACTGATACATACAATATAGGGTCGATTTTAAGAACCTCAGCTTGTTTCAACATTGATGCATTAGTTTTACCACATCACCATTCACCGAGCGAAAATGCATCTATTGCAAAAGCAGCAAGTGGAGCACTAGATATTGTCCCTCTAATATACGTTACAAACATAGTAAAAACTATGGAGTCTCTCAAAAAGATAGGCTACTGGTGTTATGGGTTTGATTGCAATGCTAAGGAAAATATAGATGAAATAAAGAACTTTTGGAAAAAAAGAGTAATTATTTTTGGCTCTGAAGAGAAAGGAATGCGGAGATTAGTTAAAGAAAGTTGTGATTATCTTTTAAAAATCCCAATGTCAAACGTAATTGATAGTCTAAATGTTTCAAATGCAGCAGCAATAGGACTATATTCCATCTACATTAAAACAAAAATAACTGCAAATTAGTTGCAATAAAAAATAGACTTCTTGCCTTTTATCAAGACCGTTGGAATCTAGAAAAAAGGTTGTCATTCTAGCTTCACATGCACAGTTGGAAGATGTCATGCCAGTGCGTGACACTGGGATCCAGTTAAATTTGCGAGTATAAAAGTAATGTTAAAATATAACGTTTCTGATGATGATGGAAAAATGGATGCCAGTGTCTGGGCACTGGCATGACATCTTTCTACAGAATAATGTTCGTACAGCTGTGTATCACATGCTGGAATGACAACAGTGAATGACATAGCGAGATATCATCTACTGGCACTTACATTACCAATCCCAAGAAAGTGGTGCACTTGGATCTATTGGAATCTCGAAGGATGGCTGTGACATTACAGCTGTTTGTAAGTCCTCATTCTGTGCTACAGCTGTTTGTAAATCAGTATTATTTGCTACAGCTGTTCGTAAGCCAGCATCAGCTGCTACAGCTGTTTGTAAAGCTGGAATAGCTGCTATAGAATTTGGATTTGCTAAAACCGCTTGTAAGCCAGCATCAGCTGCTACAGCTGTTCGTAAGTCAGCATTCATTGCTACAGCTTCTTGTAAGTCAACGTTTTCTGCTACAGCCGTTTGTAAAGCTGGAATAGCTGCTACAGCTTCTTGTAAATCAGGATTATTTGCGACTTCGTCTGCCAAATCTTGTTTATTTTTAGCAATTAGTTCACTAGCTACTTCTGAAGGCACCGGTTTTAATCCTTTTTCACCTAAGAATGCTTTTGCTGCTTGATTGCCCTGAGCACCGTATGGAGTTTCAGGAGCATCAAGGAATCCTCCTAATTTTTCTACTAAAATTGATTTTGTACCATCTTTAGCAGGAAGGATAGCTTCTGCAAAAGCTTTTTGATTTGCTGCATCTGTAAGATTGGAAGCATCGACTTTAGCAAATGCAGTATCAGCATCTGATTTAGTATAAACTTTCTTATTATCATCAGAACCAACTGTTGCAAGAGCAGGAACTAAAACATCCACAACAGCTTGTTCTGCAACTTTTGTTGCAAGATCTGAAGTTTTAAGAAATGTAGTATCAGCAGCTGTTTTGGTATAGACCTCATCAGCTGGAGTAGCTTTAACATATACCTTATTTGTAAAATCAGGAGAAGCAGTTATAGAATCCACAACGTCTTTTTCTGCAGCTTTTGTTGCAAGATCTGTAGCCTTAACGAATGCAGCATCGGCAGCAGGTTTAGTGTATACGTTACCGGTAAAATCAGCAGAAGCAGTTATAGCATCTACAACAGGTTTTTCTGCAACTTTTGTTGCAAGATCTGCAGTTTTAAGAAACGTACTCCCTGCTTCAGTTTTAGTGTAAACCTTCTTAGTATCATCAGTACCAACTGTTGCAAGAGCAGGAACTAAAACATCCACAACAGGCTTTTTTGCTACTTCTCCTGCAAGAATTGTTTTACCGTTTTGAACGCTTTGTGTAGCGAATAATGAGCCTATAATACTTCCAAGACCTGTTGAAGTAGTTTCACTATTATCACCTTTTAGCTGATATTTAAATACTACATCTTTTAGGGTGCTTAGCTTGATATCATCGATTTTATTAAGATTAGCAATACTTGAAGCATCTAGGGTATATTTATTACCATTGCCATCTTCATAAACTACGACTTTAGCATCACTTAAGTCTGCTGCTGTTGCTTCTGTGCTTCTTCCTGAACCTGTATAAAATTTTAAACTAGCCACCATATAACTCTCCGTTAATTATAAAAATCATAATGTGCATGAAAACAATATAAATTCCGTAAATACTAGATTTTGCATGAGATTTACTTGAGGTCTTTTGCTTTAGAATTCTTCTCTTGTGATCTAAGTATATAGCAGACGATGTCATCCTAGTAGCCCCCTCGGTGTCATTCCAGTGCGTGACACTGGGATGACATCTTCTTACAGATAATGTTCGTACAGCTGCGCGCGTGATGCTGGAATCCAGCCTTTATCACTTGGTTGAAATTACTTTTTCTGGATTCCAGTGTCTGGGCACTGGAATGACACCGAAGGGGCTACTCGGATCTAGCTAGCTCAAATCACAATGTTCATACAGTTGTGTGTCTGGGCATTGGAATAACAAAAAGAGGGCAGTGCCCTCCTTGTAGTGTATTAGATGTAGGTCGAGTTATGATCGTGATAAACATGATCGCTTGTGCAATCAAACATTGTCGCAAAACCATTCTCTAGATAGAGATTGTATTCATGATGTTGGTCTGATAACTCAATGTTATCTTGCATTTCTAAGTTGAAATGACTTGAATCTGACAGCAATTCGTAATTCGGATTATCTATTTTACTAATGCTGCTTATTACTTTGCCATTACCACTTGATATAGCCAAACTATAGCTATCACCATCCTTCATTATTTTGATGGATACCTTATCCTCAGGTAACACTATAAGCTTTTTCGTATCACTATCGTGAATTACAAATTTGCCATCTTTAAAGTAATACTTGTCTTCGGGCAAAGCACCAACCTTATAATCTGATGTATGCAGTTTGTTCCAAAACTTTAACACAGAGCCTTTATCTTCTCCTTCTGCTCTATCATACAAGGCTTTCACATCATTGTAATCTATGGTTACATTTGCCTTGTGCTTTCCTTCTAAGTCTCGATCATAGTTCTTTTCTATTTTCAAGATTGTGTCTTTTAATACCTGCTCTTTCTCCTCCACTGAAGCTGACCTTTTTGCCCTTGTTGGAATTTGTGGCTGATCAGACTGCATTTCACTATTGTCGTTTCTCTCTTCAGCAACAATATTAGTAGTACTATGGCTCATGTTAACTTCTGTCTTAGCTTCACTTACTTGCCCTTTTGGACTTTCGGTTTGTTTCTCTTTTGTGAATATTCTCTGATAGTCCGTGTAGCCTCTATTAGTATCACCGATATCGCCATCACCTTGATCGAAAGTTATTTTTTTACTTCCATTCCCCATGTCCTCAATTTCAACTTGAGGAGAAACAGATGCGAGGAAATCATTATAACTGTAGTTATAATCAGCAGAAAAGAATATTTTTCCTTTGAAGTTATGGAAATTATTAGATAACATTCCAATTTCTTCATCAGTATCACCATCAAATAGTTTTACTTTAGTGAAATATGCTTGATCTTTTATTCTAACTATTTCGCCACTTGAGTTTCTTTGTATGTGGTAATCATTTGGGTCGTACTTTATAGCAAAAAGTTTGCCAGAGCCATATTTCTCTAAGTTTATAAGGCCCACATTTACATGTTTATGGGAATAATCTCTCTTCTCATATTCATGTGCAAATATTGGATCTATATATCCATATTCATCTGGTATGCCATTATACTCTCTCCCTTCAGAATCAGATGGTGCTAACTTATATTGTCCATCCTTTTGCACTAACTTTAGATGAGTAACTTTTTCAGGTAACTGATAGCGCACATTTTTTCCGTGATCATGAATGAACAAGTTACTTCCATTTGTAATTTCACCTCTTTCATTTTTCACCTCTTCGGTAATATAAAAGCCCATATTTTTGAATGCATGTAGATTTTCGCCTCCTTGCTTTACAACCGCTTCGTATACATCGTCGTTTGTCCTATCTGTCCCCTTATTATCCAGTAATTTTCCTTTTTCCACGATTACTCCATTTGCCTTTTGCTCATCAGAATATTGTGCATGCTCTGAATCCTGATGATTCAAAATTTTAGTACCTCTAAGGAGTAGAGAATCTAAATCTTTTTGGATGTGTCCAGTGCTAGGATGCAACAATTCATTTTCATGCAAATGTGCTTCATCAAAGTATTCATCACGTTCAACTGTTCTGCCGTCTATTAAAGAAGCTTTATAATGACCATTTTCTTTCGTAATCGCCATATAAGCACCACCATCATATTGAGTATTTAAGTTGTGCAGTATATCCTCAAAAACGAAAATTTCTTTAGTTTGGCCTTCAACTTGCTTGAAAAATCCTGATTCGCTCGATAATTCTCCAAGCTTTGTATCTCCATCTTGTATGGATAGCGCACCCATATTCCCGTGACCATGGGCTTTTATAGAGAAAATCTTACCTTCTTGTAGATCAATATGATTTGTACTCCTTATTAAGTTTGGATCGATATTGATCATCTCTTCTAACATCTTTTCTACATCGATGTTCTTAGTCGCTTTTACTTGTTCTAAGCCAGTGTTTATGGTTTTATCAAGTAAGGAATTTTTCAATTCTTCATATCGAGAGGAAGAAGTAATGAAATTATATTTTTCCAAAAGTTCTTCATAGGAGATCTCTTGTTTATGATATCTTTCAAGTACTTCAGTGGATTCCTTATGAATCTGCTCATCGAGATTCTTTAGTTTCTCATCGCAAGTTTTTTTCAAAGTTTCATCATACTTTGACAATACATTTAAAACCTGACTCTTATATTCTTGACTGTTTTGATATTCATTACCTTGTTGATCAGAGTAAGTTAGTTTATCCTGTTCATTAGAAGTTTTTACTACCTTGAGGAAATGATATTCCTTTGATATATCAAGTGTATCATCTGTTGCCCTATTTATAGCACGAGCAACATCATAAAATGCGACGTGTTCTACAGGAGAAAAACTTCCAACGTTTTCTCCATCCATTTTTTCTATATTTGCTTTATAGTAGGATATGTTTTTAATTTCTCCACCCACTATTTCTTGACCAGTTGCTATAAAAGCTCCTTTTGTAACTTGCAAAGCGTTAAGATGTTCCATTGCAGTTTCTGTATCATTCTCAGCAAGCCAGCCTTTAAAATTATCATTATGCCCTTTTATTTTAGAGAGAAAGTCTTTTGACTTATGTGAGTCACCTTGACGTAAAGCATCTAGGTAGTCTCTTAATAAACTAGGATCTTTTTCCTGTAAGTACATTATCAACGCATGACCTGTTTTATAAACCAGGCTATTTGCTTCGTCGTTCTCTGAATATTCTAAACTTAAAATTTCACTTAAATTCAAATTTGTAGCTTCAGTTTTGTCGATACTTGATCCTTGAGAATTGAATTTATGATCTGAATGGTGCTCAAAGTAATCTGCAATTCCTTCCATTAATACTGCAGGTAGGTGCTCACCTCCTGTAGCCAAGTAAGTTAAACCATGTGCAAATTCATGCTGAAGGTTATGAACGCCACCTTGTTGGTAGACATACATTTCAGCAAAAACATCAGCTTCCCCTTTGTAGTAACATTTACCACCTTCATCTCCAAGGTAAGAACCGAAACCCTCGCTTCCGCCAAGGTGAGTGTAATCATCCTTGTCATCAAACATATAAATTTTAAATGTTTGTTCTGAGTTGCTGTGTTCTAACTCGAATGCGTCTTTAAAATTAGTAGCTGTTTCTCTTATCTCACTTTCAATGTTAGCAATTTTACTTGCTCTTAAATTATGAGAATAAACCTCTACTTTAATATTTAAATCTTTAACTTCTACAACATGTGGCGAATTAAACCCTTTGCCGTTATTGTTGAAATATTCTTCTTTAGTTATATTTTTATTTATTTGTTGATTGATTGTCATAATTCTAACCTCTAATTTACTAACTCTTCAAATATAAAGTGATCTCTACTAAAAAAATGTGAATTTTCATATTGGTATAGTCTATATCTTAGTGAAGAAATATAAGTAATTAATTTAATATGAACAATATAAGATATAGCTTGACTACAAAAAAAATCTACATTCTAACGTTACATTAGGATAGGGTAAGAATTAAAAGCAAATTGACTTCTATTCCACTGAAGCACTATACTAAAGCTACGATGGGTAATTAGCTCAGTTGGTAGAGCACTTGCTTGACGTGCAAGGGGTCGCTGGTTCGAGCCCAGTGTTACCCACGTTTTTTGCTCATGAAAAGATTTTATATGACAGCAGTCCACAATGGCAAACACTCAGCAGCAGCATCCAAGCGCTTAATTTATTCTATAATAATAGTTGCAATAACAATGCTTATGGAGATAGCAGGTGGAATAATTTCACACTCGCTTGCTCTGTTATCAGATGCAGGACACATGCTCACTGACCTTTTTGCCTTGGTTTTAAGCTGGATAGCACATAAATTTTCAGCTAAGAAATCTGATTTACAGAGGTCATATGGTTACCACAGATTGCAGATAATTGCAGCATTTATTAATGGTTTAACTCTATTTCTCATTGCAGCGGTCATTATAATTGAATCAATAAAAAGATTTATTTTTCCAGTTAATGTTGAATGGAAAGTAATGCTAATAATTGCCACACTTGGCCTGATTTCTAATATCATAGTCTTTTTTATATTACATAGTAAATGCGAAAGTAACATAAATATAAAAAGTGCTGTATTACACGTCATAGGAGATATTTTAGGCTCTGTGGCTGCTATACTTGCATCCATAATTATCATGCTTACCGGATGGCAAATAGTGGACCCTATTTTGTCAGTATTTGTCAGCGTAATAATCTTAAACAGTGGCTATAAAATTCTCAAGAATTCTTGCCATATACTCCTTGAAGGTACACCTGAAGGTGTATCTGCTGAGGAGATCAAAAGTGAGATTGTATCTAAGTTACCTGAAGTGATAGATGTGCACCACATACATGCATGGTCACTGTCTGATAATTATTTTATAATTACCATGCATGCCAAAGTAAAGCAAGATGCACAACACACTGATATTTTGTATGAGATAAAAAAAATACTACTAAATAGGTTCGAGATAGCACACTCTACAGTCGAGATCGAATACGATGAGTGTGCGGATAATAAGATACTTAAACATTGACGTTTTAAATTACTATGCTATTACTAGGGTGTAATGATGTTGAAGGTAAGCTATGATAGGTATTTCTCAATTACAATTTCCTTCAAAGGAATCTAGCAGGCTAAAGTTTTTTGTTTACCTTGGTATTGTACAAGCGTTAAATATATTAACTATGCCCACCAGTATAGCAATTTCTTTTGTGGCTGTTCTTTACAGATTAGAGATCCAGACTTTTCTTACCTATAAAAAAATAAAGAATGAGGAAGTAAATAAAAAGGAATATTGGAAAATGTTTATTAAAGATAATATAATCAAGTCAGTGTTTTTTTTATCGTTAGTAGGGTTTATATTATATCTATCCTTTACTAAGGCTCTCATATTAGCTTGGCTGTTAGCACCGATACCATTACGATGTTAATAATTTTGTTGCAACCTGAAGTCAGACCAAAAAAACTTAATCCTATTGCCCTGTTTAAGAATGCAGTGAATTTACTTTTGGATGGTGCACGAGAAAATTTATTCGGTATGAAGTATATTATTAATACTGCTATTGAACACACATTGCCTAATTTATCGAATGATAGTATTATTGACAATATTAATATATTAAAAGATAAATATGGTGAGAAGGTACCAGAACCTAAGGATGTTATACGTAATGATGAGTTTGTTAAGTTTATCCAGTATATAAAAGAAGAAAAAGAGTTTAGGAAGAGTAATGAACAAGAATTCATTAACTATCTTAATAGATGGTGCAATAATGATGAACAAGTTCATGTTTCTGGACTTACAGGAGGGCAAATTTTATACTTAGTTCTAAAGGCTTGTAACAGTGGAGATAGTGAATCAGTTGCAGCAAAAAGGCGGGAATTGGCAAAGTCTTTAATGTATGCCATAAATTATGCTCAAGGGACGTTTATTCCTGAAACTTGCTTTACCGGTATTATTGGTGCTGCGGTAAAGTCATTAAAAGGAATACACCCTGATATTAGAGTAAAATACCTTATGGAAGACAGAATTGGAATGGATGCAAAAGATGAGGCGTATGAGTTTATTAAGAAAGAGCTGAAAAAAAAAGAAGAATCATAAAGAAATCCTCAATGCTTGGAATAAGTCAGATGATAGCAGTAAACAAATAACTTCTAATTTTATTCAAGAGATCAGGATGCCTTTAATGAGAAATTTGTTTAGCTTGGACTGTAGTGAACAGAATGTAGTAGATACAATAGAAAATCTTGAATATATTAATCCAGAAAAATTAACCGACCCAAACATCGATAATATAAGAAGTAACAGGATCAGCACGTAAATTATAAAAACTTATGTTCCTTGCCTTGCAAAAGGTTTGTGATGTTTTTGTGGTGCTTGAGAAAAACTAACACTTCTATAACTATGAGTGTTAAGGATAAATCCATTTGAAAAAAGAATGAAGTTATCACGGCTATTGTAATAGCACTTAACGAAGCAAGAGAAGAGTACCTAAAGATAAAAAATACCATTATCCAGGCAAATATAAATATCAGGGCAACTAGCATATTAAGTGCTATCAAAACTCCCAAAGTTGTTGCAACTCCTTTGCCTCCTTCAAATTTTAGCCAAATGGGAAACATGTGCCCTAAAACTGCTAAAATTGCAGATATATATATACAAAGATTGTCATCGAAAAATTGTTGTGCTATATAAACCGCGATAAACCCCTTAAAGGTATCCAGAAATAATGCAAGAGCAGCAAGGCCTTTATTTCCTGTCCTTGCAACGTTTGTAGCGCCAATGTTTCCTGAGCCTACCTCTCTTAAATTTATCCCCTTTATTTTTGCAATAATTAAGCTAAACGGTATTGAACCGAGTACGTAGGATAGTATAAGGATTACATACCTCTCCATCATTCTAGCATCCTCTCTCTTGTCATCCGAGTAGCTGACACTGGGATCCAGCGAACTTTGTTCGCAAACGAATCTAGTAGATAAATATAAAATTTTACATTAAAACATAACACTATGGTGGAACTATATGCAAAATAGATCCCAGTGTCACACACTGGGATGACAAAAGGGAGTTTTGCTATGACAAGAAGATGATACTGAAATGACATCTGTTGCTGTACCTTCATATGCCAAAATTTAATTAATTTTATTATTCCTCAGCCTTTTTAGGTAGCACTGAACTTCATCGTTAATCTGATTACTGAACAGTATGAGCGCTGTCATATTGATGAGTGCTAAACAAGAGAATAAAGCTCCACCAATATTGGCAATAGCCATTATATCTTTAGAAAGACCAGAGAAAAATGCCACAATTATTACCGATATTCGGTATATCACTATACTCTTTGCACCAAACAAATATAACCATCCCATTTCACAGCAATAGACAAATGAAATTACTGAAGAAAATGCAAATAAAGGCGCAGCTATTGTTAAAAGGATAGGAAACCAAGAAGAAACTGTCTCAAATGCTTTTTGGGTGATCAGTATTCCCTCGCCAGTGCTGGTCTGGTATGCACCTGTTATTACTATTGTTATTCCTGTTAAACAGCAAATTAACATTGTGTCAAAGCATGGTTCTATCATCGCAACTAGTCCAGTTCTAACCGGCTCCTCATCTTTAGCTACCGCGTGAGTGATTGAAGCAGAACCAACACCTGCTTCGCTGGCAAAAACCGCCCTTTGAATTCCAGCAACAAATGCTCCTACCACTCCTCCACCAACAGCATTGAAGTCTATCATACTGGAAAACAATATTTTTAATGTATTGCCAAAGTTGTGAATATTGAATGCAATGATTGTGACACAACTGAAAATATATATGAGCGACATAATAGGCACTAGTGCAGAAGACACCCTGGCTATCCTTCTAATTCCACCAATAATTACTAGAGCAAGTAACATAGAAATTATGGAAGAGAGAAACCAAGGATGACCATCTATCCAATTTGAATAACCAGATAATATTGAAACCATTTGGTTAGTTTGAAACGCTACACTTCCACCAAGACCTGATAATATAAAAAATACTGCATATATAGCAGCCAGAACAATACCAAGTTTTTTAAATCCAAATTCCTCTAGCCCATTTCTTATATATTGAAAAGGACCACTGAATAACTGCTCTTGACCCTCTGTTCTGTGCCTGAATGCTAAAGTTACTTCAGCAAACTTTGCGGACATACCAAAAAAGCCTGTAATCATCATCCAAGGTACCGCTCCTGGCCCTCCCATTGAAATTGCAATTGCAACACCAGCAACAGTTCCAAGACCTACTGTGCTTGATAGCGCGGTTACGAATGCCTGAAAATGCGTAATGTGACCATCGTGATGATCTGTGTTATATTTTCCACACAAAATAGCGAATGCATGCTTAAACATCCTTATGTTGAGAAATTTAAAACGTAGTGTTAGAAATATATAACCAAAAACCAATAGAAGAATTATAAATGGTACGTGAAAGATCTTGAAAAACAATACTTCATTCATGAAGTTGCTTATTCCATTTAATGCAATGTCATAACTTTTGTAAAAAATTGAAGCAGCATATACATCATTAAACGATAGGCAAAATAACATCATATAAAGCAATCTATAAATCATGTTTATACCTTTCGTAATAAGAGTCTACTGCATTTGAAACGTCCCTTCTCAGTAGGTATATTGCAACAGCATTTGGAATCATAAGGCACATAAACAGGCTGTCACCTAAATAAGATATAAATTCTATATTTTTTGATATACAGCTGATATACACTGAACCCACTATAAAAAATTGAAATAATATCAGTACTTTTTTGTTACCAAATAAGTACACAAGGGCAACTTCACAGTAGTAATAATAAGCTATTATCGTGGAAAATGCAAAGGAAAACATTATCAGCGGAAGAACTAGCTTGCTAAATAAAGGCAAGGCTGTCGAAAATGCTGAGCTAACTAACGTAATATCACCGATTTCATTGGTACTGTGCATACCAGTGATAATTATCACAACACCAGTCAAAAATGAGACTAATATTGTGTCTACAAATGGTGCAATCATTGCAACACTCCCAACTTTAACTGGGTCTTTCTCTTTTACAATTGAATGTGCTATAGCTGCTGTTCCAGTACCTGCTTCATTAGCAAACACTGATCTTCTTACCCCTGCTATTAATCCACTCAATACTCCACCTCCTATAGCTGATTTGTTAAAGATATCTTGAAACATTATAGATAGAGCATTCAAAAGATTACTTCCGTTTGCACAGATTAAATACACGCACATGCCTACATATAACATTATCATAATCGGCCCTAAACCTGTTGCAACGAAAGCAATTCGCTTTATCCCTCCCAGTATTACAATTAATACAAGCAGAGATATAATAACAGATGAGTTGTATTCAAATAGGTTATTTGACAACGCTGCAATTTGATTTGCCTGAAATGGTATGCCGCCCAGAATCATTGCAACAAGCAGCATAATCACATAAATAAATGCGAGGGATTTGCCAGTTTTTATAAATCCAATCTTTGCAAGTCCATGCTCCATATAATAAAAAGCTCCACCAGTTGTGTTTTCAGAGCGGTAATTGAATGCAAGCACTACTTCAGCAAACTTTATTGACATACCAAATATTCCAGTAACTATCATCCAAAAAACTGCACTTGGTCCCCCTATTGTGATAGCTATTGCAACTCCTGATATTGTTCCAAGACCAACTGTTCCGGAAATGACTGTTGCAAACGCTTGAATATGAGTGATTACACCATTGTTATTGCCATTACATTTTAGGTTGAATAGCGTCTGTATTCCATGTTTGAATAATCTAAAGTTAGTAAATTTGAATTGAATCATACAAAAAACTCCAGTTGCAATTACCCAAATAATTATGAATGGAATGTTAAATATCTTTATATATAGAAGAGAGTTTAATAGATCAGTTACTTTTACAACCATGCTGCTCACTATTTTTTATATAGCGGACTAGTTTTATATGCGTAATATATATAAAGTCCGGTACTTATTGGAAGAGTCAATATATAAACTGCACCTAAAATTGGTAGTGTTATCCAGGGCTTGCTTATAAAAAATATGATCAATATTCCAAAAAATGATACAAAGATATAGGATAAACTTTTAGGGACATAAATGTACTTTGCGGAGAAAGTTGGAATATGACTTATCGAAAAAAATGAAATGGCCAAAAAGTAACAAGCTGTATTCCTTGCGTTAAAAAATTGCTCTATAAGAAGTAAGTATTCACTTTCATGAGATTGGAAGGTAATAATTATTGGTAACAGAGTAAGTAAAGCGCATACAGGAGCTGGAATGCCGGAAAAGAAATTTTTTTTCCAGTATAGTTGTTCTGAATGTAGCGAAACATTGAATCTTGCAAGTCTTATTGATATGCAGATTACATATATCATTACTAAGATCCAACCTACAACTTTAATTTCATTTAACTTCCAAAAATACAAAAGAAAGGCAGGTGCTGAACCAAAATTCAGAAAATCTGCAAAAGAATCAAGCTGTGCTCCAAAATCGCTAGTTGATTTTAGAATTCTGGCTATTCTACCATCCATTCCATCTATTATTGCTGCGATGATAATAAAAATTGCTGAAAATTCCCATTGTTCATTAAATGTGAATTTAAGTGAAGTAAGGCCAGCACATAAACCCAGTAAAGTTATAAAGTTTGGAAATAATTTGGTAATAGGTAAGAATTTACCGTTACTTCCATCGTTATTCATATTACATCAAAAATAAGCTTCTCTTGCTTGTTTAAATCTGCTATAATTGTTTCACCACCAATAACAGTTTGCCCTTCTGAAACTCTTACCTCTATGCCAGCAGGTATATAAATATTTACTCTACTGCCAAATCGTATAATTCCAAATCTTTCACCTGCTTTTACACTTTGAGATACTCTCAAATTACAAACAATGCGACGTGCAATAAATCCAGCTATTTGTTCCACAGTGATTTCTTTCCCCTCTTCATATTCAATCACAATAACTTGCTTTTCATTTTCATTACTAGACCTATTGCTTATTGCAGAAACAAACTTGCCTTTTTTATAATTCATTTCCTTTATCGCACCAGATATTGGTATACGATTCACATGGACATTCAAAACACTTAGAAATATGCTGACAAGTGTAAACTTCTTTCCTTCTTCGTTTTCTGCTAACAAAGGAGAATTAACTTCTTCAATTTTTGAAATCACACCATCAGCAGGGCTTAATATGAAATCCTTATTGTTTGGTACAGCTCTTGATGGGTCACGAAAGAAATAAGTACATAATAGTGTTGGGAATAAGCAAGTAATGCCAGCCCCCCAAGATATAGAGAATGCTATACACGTCACTATAAAGGAAACAATTATAAATAAATAACCTTCTCTGTTTATGTTAGGCAAACCAAAGCACATAACTTATTCTCGATAATTCATTATTAACAATTTATCATTTATAATTTCTCATGAAAAGCTTTTTTTTACTGTTTCACTTTTGGAATTATTATATAAACATTTGCTTATAAAATCGTTGATAGATATCTATTTTTTAATAGAAATTGAAGTTTTTTTTAACTATTATTAATACAATCTTAATAAAAACTTAATAATATATGAATTAATATGTTCGCAATTTCGTATGACGGGGGAAATAGAAAAAGATGAATCTCCTTCCTTACACGTTGCAATTAAGGCGGGTGATATTAAAACTGCAGAACTACTAATAAAATCTGGTGCAAACGTCAATGATAATTATGAACGTAATCGTACACCACTGCATATTGCCATCGGGCATAAGCAATTTAAAATAGCGAAATTGCTGATAGAAAGTGGAGCAAACGTTAACGCAAAAACTGAAAATCATGGCAAAGATTACTTAACACCAATGCACCTTGCAATTTTTGCAAATACGCCAGAGTTTATAGAATTACTATCTAGCCATGATGCGTTAATTAATGAAAGAGAAAGCACCGAAGGACATACACCTCTTCACTTTGCTGCTTTATATGGAAATAAAAGTGTAATACAAGCCTTAGTTGATAAGGGACGGAATATTGAAGATATAGATAACAATGGGCGAACAGCTTTATTTTTAGCTACTAGACAATGCACTGAAGCAGAGGATGATAGCAGAATAGAAATTATCGAGTACTTGATAAATAAACTCAAAGCAGGCGTAACAAAAAAAGATAATAATAACAACACAATACTTGTTTCTGCTGCTAATAATTGTCCTGGAAAGGTAGTGAAACTCATCATTAAACAATATATAGAAAGCTTTGGCAGAGATCAGTTGAAGAATTTTATCAACTACAAAAATAAAGCTGGAATGGATGCTTTGGATATCGCGCTCAATAGTGGGAATGAAAAAGCCATTGAAGTACTTAGATCATATGGAGCAGATATTGAAAAGATAGAAGGTGAAAGTCGTCTATTTCGTACAGTAAAAGAAGGTAATATAGAAAAAACGGGGCTTCTTTTAAAACAGGGAGCAAACATTAATATAAAAAATGGGAGGGGACTTACTCCTTTAGATCTTGCGATGCAGGAAAACGATCAAGACATGACTCGATTCCTAAGAGGTTGTCCACAAACCATTAAATTCAAGCATATTCCCTACTTAACATAACTTTACTCATAGCCAGATATATGAAACTTTCAGTAGATGTTGTAAGTAAATCGTACTCCTTTGATAGCCTTCTATTTCTATTGATCCAAGCAAAAGTCCTCTCTACCACCCACCTTCTCGGTTGTACTGCAAATCCAGGATCCCGTTGTGGCAATAGTTCTGGTGGTGTATCTTTATGCACCCAAAACCTACATGGAGGTCTTTTCACAATTTCAATATCTATCCCATGTTCTTCCTCTATATGGGTTTTTAAATCTTTTCCTTGGTACCCCATATCAGCCCACATTTTCTTAATATTGCTGTATTTTTCTTTCATATTGTCCAATACCATCTTCACCCCATCTCTGTCATTTTCGCTTGCAGCTCCTACATAGCAACCAAGCACAAATCCTTGAGTATCTGTGATTATATGTCTTTTTCTCCCATTTACTTTTTTTGCACCATCATAACCTTTGACCCCCCTTTTTCCGTGATTTTTACCGATTGACTATCCACTATGCATGCGCTTGGCTCCTCACTTCTTCCCATTTTTGACCTACTATATTTAGTGATATCATAGTTCACTTTCTCAAAAATCCTCTGCTTTTTCCATCTTCTAAACTGTTCATGCACAGCCTTCCACAACGGAAAATCGTGTGGTAAATTGCGCCATTGACATCCTGTGCGCAGTACATAAAGAATTGCATTCAGTATCTCACACTTACTGTATTTTGGCGGCCTTCCTCCTTTCTTATACGATACCCTGAAGTGTTTTTCTATTCGGGACCATTCCCTTTTACTTAAATCTGTTGGATATTTTTTCCTCATCTCTTACCTCAATATTCTGCCTTTATATACTACTTATTTCTTGATTTGTGGACAACCTCTAAGAGAGAATAAAGCAAAAACGGGTTTAGAGATGAAAGTTTAGTTAGCAGCATTAGTTACGCTAACTATTATAACTCTTGGTTTAGCGCTAGTAGTGTATTTTATTGTGAAAGGTATTCAAGAAATTGCTGCACAAAAAACAGGCAGTACTCTCAATAATGCAGAAAGCACAAAGATAGAATCTCCAATCAAGCAAAAATAAAAGCAGCTCACAGATAGTTGATAAATTTCTTGCTTTATTTACATGCTTTCTATAGCATAGCATATTAATATTAGAATGGGGTGTGTGTTATGTTTGTAGGTCAAAATAATAATCAACAGCAAAATAGAAATAGGGCACAGGATTTAATAGAAGAAGCGCAAAATGTTCACAACAACACTAGTAAAACTAAAAAGCTCATCAATATAGTTTTATTAGTAAGTATGATTTCTCCGCTTCTTTTCATCATACAATTCCTTTTATATTTATTATTAGTAAATTATTTTTTCAAACCAGGAGAAAATGAAAAAAGGTCGTCAGCATGGTTAAAAAATATCATTAGAGGAATATTAACAACTATTTTGATCGTATGTATTATTCCTTCCTGTATGTTTTTAGTGCTGCCTATGTTGTTCTTGTGGCTGCTAAATCGTGAAGGAGTACAGCAGCTTAATAGTTTAATACAACAAATTCCAAAAGAAGAGATACCTTTCTTCCATAGTTTAACTAATGTCCTTCCTTTTGCTGTAAAAACTACTCATGATCCAAGTGCAGTTGCTAGTATAAACTTGAGTGTTAATAGACTCATAGAAAAGCATAAAGAGAATCTAAGCAAAGATGAATTCTATGTACAGCTAAATAGAGGCAACACAAACGACATTGAAGAGTATATCAAACAGTCAAGTGAATTTACAGAAGGTGATAAATCTCATGCACTTGAATGCTTAAGATTTATCAATAGAACAGGAGATAATTTTAAAGACAATCATAGTAAGCTAACACTAAAGCAGGCAGCTGTTTTATGTTGGAAAGCCTGCAACGATAGAAATGAACAGAAAATCAAAGAATCCCTTTGAATGGTGAAGACATAAAAAATAGAAAAGATATGTTTGTAAAGGGTCTTGTAGACGCTGCAACAACTTACGGTACTCAAGGTCAAAATTGTGCAGGTGGAACATACAATAAACTGTTTGAGTCTTTATCTGATTTGCATCCATTAGTAGTTATTACACTAGATGAAGAAGAAGCTAGAGCAATGATAAGAGAAACGATTACGCAAAAATTCCCTGAAATGGCCAGAGCCAATTTTAGCAATTTCTCTGAACTAGAACAAGGAAGGATCCGTAATAAGTTACCAGAGTTATCATCTGAAACGGTAAGGTATATTATGACTACGCATTCAGCTGTCGAGAGAAGGTGTCAGGAGTTCAGCAGTAAACTAAACAACGATAAAAAGGATGAAATATTAGAAGAGTGTATGAGTAATCTATCCTGTGTTAATTTGGAAAGTCTAAGCAAAAGGGAAAGGTAAATTATACCTCACTGTAGTTATACGTCTTGAAATATAAAGCAGGGTTTCATGTAGGTAGTGTAGTATATTTTACCTATATACCACAACCAAAGATACTTCTTTCAGTTTTAAAATCTTGCTAATCGTTGTATACAAATGTAATATTAATTAACATTTATAAATAAAGCAATTCCATGGAAAGTAATTACAACGCTGACGCAATAAAAATCCTAAGAGGTCTTGATGCTGTAAGAAAGCGTCCAGGTATGTACATTGGTGATACTGATGATGGATCTGGTTTGCACCATATGGTGTATGAGGTTGTTGATAATGCGATAGATGAGTCTTTAGCTGGATATTGTGATAAAATTGAAGTTAGCATAAATGAAGATGGATCAGTATCTGTAACTGATAACGGTCGTGGCATTCCAACTGATATTCATGAAGAAGAAGGAATATCGGCAGCAGAAGTAATAATGACTCAACTTCATGCTGGTGGTAAGTTTGATAATAATACCTATAAAGTTTCCGGTGGATTACATGGTGTTGGAATCTCGGTTGTAAATGCATTATCAAGCTGGCTGGAATTAACTATCTGGCGCAACAAGAAAGAACACTTTATACGCTTTGAAGATGGTGAGTCCATTGAATCCTTAAAAGTAGTGAATGAAAACACAAACAAAAGAGGAACTAGAGTGACATTCATGCCATCAACAGAGACTTTTAACGGTGTCGATTTTAGTTACTCTACTCTTGAGAGTCGCATCAGAGAATTAGCATTTTTAAATTCAAATATCAAGATTACTTTGTGTGATTTACGTAATAAACCATATGTGGAGTCTCACTTTAACGATAGTAAACAGTCTGAAGATAATTTCGGCACAGCAAATTTTGTACGGTACTTAGATAAAAACAAGACACACATTACTAAAATTGCCAGCATTAGAGATGATGTGAAAAATCTAGGCACCAGTGTAGAAATATCGATGGAGTGGAATGATTCTTACTATGAGAATATGCTGTGCTTCACAAACAACATAAGACAAAGGGATGGCGGTACGCATTTGGCAGGGTTTAGATCTGCACTAACCAGATGTATCAATAACTATGCAACCAATGAAGGGTTTTTGAAGAAAGCAAAAGTGAATTTGACCGGAGAAGACGTTAGAGAAGGCTTAACTTGTGTTTTATCTCTCAAAATGCCTGATCCTAAATTTTCTTCACAGACAAAAGATAAATTGGTCAGTTCTGAAGCGCGGACAGTTGTAGAGAGTATAGTTTTTGACAAATTAAGTACAATACTTGAAACTGACCCCAAGTTAGCAACAAGTATAGTAGAAAGAGCGATTAGATCAGCAAAAGGAAGAGAAGCAGCAAGAAAAGCACGAGAGTTAGTTAAAAATAAAAATAATATTGATATCGCAACTCTACCTGGAAAGCTTGCCGATTGTCAGGAAAAAGTTCCTGAGTTATCGGAATTGTTTATAGTAGAGGGTAATTCCGCAGGTGGTACTGCAAAGCAGGGACGTAATCGTAAAACACAGGCAGTACTTGCATTAAGAGGGAAAATTCTAAACGTAGAACGTGCAGGATTGGATCGTATTTTTTCATCTGCAGAAATTGGCTCTCTGATCACGGCAATTGGGGCTGGAATAGGGAGTGAGCACTTCGATATTGAAAAAACTAGGTATCATAAAATTATCATTATGACAGACGCAGACGTTGATGGCTCACATATAAGAACTTTGATTCTAACTTTCTTTTTTAGACATATGCGCGAAGTAATTGAAAAAGGATATTTATATATAGCGCAGCCACCGCTCTATAAAGTTACAAAAAATGCCAAAGATACTCATATTAAAGATGACGAAACTTTTGAAGAGTATATAGTAAATTCAGCGATTAAAAGATTAACATTAAATGGTATAGGCAAAGACTTGCGTTTCGTTTTGAATAAGTGCCTCAGTATTTCAAACATTAGCAAAAATTATGATAGGGAAATACCACAAGATCTCTTAGAATCATTGCTAATTTTAAGCAAAAAGAATGCTCTATTGTCTGCTGATGAGATATTAAAATATTTAAAATTGATGTATAGTGAATATAATTGGGAAGTAGAAGTAAAAGATGAAGAAATTCACATTGCTAAATTGTTTCAAGGATTAGCAGACAAATATGTATTCTCGCTTAGCATGCTTGAAAGCAAAGAAATACAGAATATATTGAGTTCTCTTGATAACATAATTGACTTATTTAATGGTGATTCATTTTTAAAGTCGCAAGAAACTGAAATAAAAATAAAGTCTCCAAGTGCACTTGCAAAAATAGTAATGGATTGCGGTAAAAAAGGTTTAACTCTGCAGAGATTTAAAGGCCTTGGTGAGATGAATGCTGATCAGCTTTGGGAAACTACACTCAATCCAGAAACTAGAACTCTGCTAAAAGTTGAAATAAAAGATTATGAGGAAGCAGATAGCATATTTTCTGTGCTGATGGGTGATATAGTTGAACCACGTCGTGACTTTATAAATAACAATGCACTTAACGTACATGATGTTGATATTTGATTTTAGAAACGCTAAACCCTTATGGCTTGTGATTCCAGCATTGTGTGCCAACACAACATTTAAAACGTACTACTAATCAGTTCATTTTAGAAATCTGAATTGATCTTGATTGTATTCCTATTTTCGATCATAAATATATAGATTTTCTGCCCTACTGTTGTTATAATTAATACCTCGCTAGAATTGAATATTAATGAATGAATTGAGAAGGTTAAGTATTACAGAGATGCATGATGGACTTAGGCGGAGAGATTTTTCTGCTGTTGAGCTTGTAGAGACGCATGTTAATGCAGTCGAAAATGAGCAACTAAATGCATTTGTAACAAAAACCCCAGAAATCGCGATAAAAGCCGCTAAAATAGCAGATGAATACTTCTTGAAACAAAAAGATAATATCTCACCACTTATGGGCATACCAGTTGGTGTTAAAGATTTATTCTGTACAAAAGGGATAAAAACAACAGCATGTTCAAAAATGCTGGAAAATTTTGTTCCAACTTATGAATCTACGGTGTCTGACTTACTTTTAAAAAATGGAGCAGCCATTCTCGGTAAACTTAATATGGATGAGTTTGCTATGGGTTCTGCGAACACAAATAGCTATTTTGGTCCTGTTGAAAATGTATGGATTAGAAAAAGCGATGGAGAAAAGGTTGTTCCCGGTGGATCTTCTGGTGGATCTGCAGCATCAGTTGCTGGGTTTTTATGTGCTGGAGCACTAGGAAGTGATACTGGTGGATCTGTACGTCAACCAGCAGCTTATTGCGGAGTAGTGGGAATAAAGCCAACTTATGGAAGGTGTTCGCGTTTTGGTATGATTGCATTTGCAAGCTCTCTCGATCAAGCAGGAGTAATTACTCGTTCTGTTTCTGATTCAGCATTAATGCTGGAAGCGATTTGTGGCTATGATGAAAAAGACTCAACATCAAGCGAAATGCCAGTACCTAAATTTTCCAATTTTGTAAATGGCGATATCAAGGGTAAGCGCATTGGTATACCAAAAGAATATAGGATGGATGGAATTTCAGAGGAAATAGTCCATAATTGGGAAAAAGTTACTTCCTATTTAAAAGAAAATGGTGCTGAAGTTATTGACATTGCTCTGCCTTATACTAAACATGCAATACCAGTCTACTATTTAATTTGTTCTGCTGAAACTTCATCTAATCTAGCTCGTTATGATGGTGTACGTTATGGATTTAGGGTTGATGCTGACACCCTTGAGGAAATGTATTCGTTAACAAGAGCAGAAGGTTTTGGTAAAGAGGTAAAAAGGAGAATTTTAATTGGTGCTTATGCGCTTTCTTCAGGTCATTACAATGAGTATTACGAAAAAGCGCAGTGCATTAGGGCGCTAATCAGAAATGATTTCATAAAAGCATTTGAAAAAATAGATTATATACTTGTACCATCTGCTCCAACAGAAGCTTTTGGCTTAAATGAAAAGCCAGATCCGCTAATGATGTGCATTAATGATGTGTTTACTGTGCCAGCGAGTCTGGCAGGATTGCCTGCTATTTCTGTTCCTGTTGGGCTCTCCAATGAGGGTTTGCCCCTTGCTTTGCAAGTAATTGGAAATTATTATGATGAAGCTGGAATATTAAATATAGCTAGTGTGATAGAGCAAAATTGCGGCAGAATAATTAACTCTCTTATGTAATATGTTTTCTTATAGTAACTATAAAATAGTGATTATAATTTGAATCTTTAGCTATAGGAAACAAGAATTTGATTTTTGTAGCTAAATAATAGACCATCAAAGGCACACATAAATATCTACAATGAAAGAAAAAACTTTCACAATCATTGATGGTTACAGCTTTCTTTTCAGAGCTTATTACGTTTTGCATCATTTAACTACCACAACCGGTATTCCAATAGGTGCTGTGTACGGCTTTCTTAATATGGTTCTGAAGTATATTTCCCATTCGGACTACTTAACTATAGCACTTGATTCAGGAAAAAAAAACTTTAGGCACGATTTATATACTAAGTACAAAGCAAACAGAGTAACGCCTCCTGAGAATCTAATTCCACAGTTTACCATACTGAGGGAAGCTGTAGAAGCTTTTAACCTCAGCTATGAAGAGATTGAGGGTTATGAAGCAGATGACATAATTGCAACACTAGCTGCAAAATATACCAATCATCAAGACTTTAAGGTGGTAGTAGTTTCCTCAGATAAAGATTTATTTCAACTTTTGAATTACAATATTTTGATATTTGATCCCATTAAAAATATATACATAGATGAAAAACAGGTAATAGAAAAATTTGGTGTAAATTCAAACAAGCTTCTTGATTTATTTTCTCTAACTGGAGATGCATCTGATAACATTCCAGGTGTCCCAGGGATAGGCCCAAAAACTGCAGCTAAATTGCTGGATGAATTTGATTCGCTGAATAATATTATAGAGAACATTGATAATATCGAACAAACAAGAGTTCGTAATATTCTTACTGAACATCAGGAAAAAGCACTCATTTCAAGAAAGCTTTTATCATTATGCGAAAGAGTAGATCTTCAGCATGACGTTGCAAAATACGAAATCCATCCTCCAAATATGGAAAAATTGTTATCCTTTTTAAAGAAGTATGAATTTAATTCATTGATAGGAAAAGTGGAAAAGCTTTTTTCTTATAATGGGTCTAGCACAAAAGAGGAAACAGAGTATAGCAGTGAAAAGTTAGAGAAATTTTTAGAGCACTGCAGATATGAAGGCAAAGTTGCAGTTCATTGCCACTTTGAAAACAACGCGTTAAAAAAAATCTCCTTATCTTGCAATGAAGATAATATTTTCTACATAGATCAAAACTATCTACAAGATGCACTCACTATAATAAATTCAACTTTATTTTCAAATGGGGTGCTTAAAATAATACATGATATTAGAAAGATCAGAGAAACATTCCCTACAATAGAGAAAGTGCTAGACTCAATTGATGACTTGATGATCATGTCATATAGCCTTGACACAGGGAAGCATGATCACAGCATTCCAAACATAGTTGCACATAATTTGAGTGAAAATGTAGAAACTTTCTCGGCAAAAACTTTAATAGCGATCCATGAGAAACTGACACGAAGATTATTTCAGGAAAAACTTTTTACGATTTACGAACGCTTTGACAGGCCTCTCATGAAAGTAATATTTGATATGGAGAAAAATGGAATACTGCTCAATATTCAAAAACTACAGGAATTGTCTGATAAGTTTCAACAGCTAATCACTGTACTTGAGAACGATATATACGACTTGGCAGGGGAAAAATTCAACATTGCATCACCAAAACAATTAAGTGATGTTTTATTTAATAAAATGGGGTTGAGTAAAAAGAAAAAGTCAAAATCTGGATCGTACAGCACCAATTATGAAGTGCTAGAGGCGCTTGAAGAAGAAGGGGTAGAAATTGCAAGTAAAATTTTAAGTTGGCGACACCTAAGTAAATTAAAGGGCACCTACACTGATGCATTAATAAAACAGGTTGATCCTCTTGATGGTAGGATACACACAAACTTTTCGATAACTATAACTGCAACTGGAAGGCTGAGCTCAAGCAATCCTAACTTGCAGAATATTCCTATCAGAAGCGAAGAAGGAAATTTCATCAGACAAGCATTTATTGTGCCAAAAGGATGCAAGATAATCTCTGCTGACTATTCACAAGTAGAACTAAGACTCCTGGCACACGTTGCAAACGTTGCAGCATTTAAAGAAGCTTTTGCAAACAGGCAAGATATTCATGATATCACCGCAAGACAAGTTTTTGGAGTGCAAGAAATAGATGAACAATTAAGACGCAAAGCAAAATCCATTAATTTTGGAATTATATATGGCATTAGTCCATTTGGCCTTGCAAAGCGGCTTGGAATTACCATTGCGGAAGCTGCTGAATATATTAATTACTACTTTTCCTGTTACCCAGAGATAAAGGTCTATATGGAAAAAGCAGTATCTATCGCGAGACAGCATGGTTATATAGAGACTTTGTTTGGTAGAAGATGCTTTATAAAGGACATAAACAATAAAATTCCTTATCTAAGACAATTTGCAGAAAGGGCAGCGATAAATGCACCACTGCAAGGAACTGCCGCTGATATAATAAAACGTGCGATGATTCAGCTTTTTGATCAGCTAAAATCAGGTAAAATAATCCTGCAAGTGCACGATGAATTGCTTGTAGAAGTTGAGGAAGTCAGAGTACAAGAAACAGCGAAACTTATGAAAGACATAATGGAGAATGCAGTAAAAATTACTATACCACTTGAAGTAGAAGTAAAAATTAGTGATAACTGGGCTCTTAATTATGACTTAAACATGGCGGATTCTAAGAACATGTCTTAAAAGGGAATAAAGAAAAGAATATGATTAGGTAAGCAAAAAATAGGAGGGTAAATTGTATCCAAGTAATGTAAGTGACAAGGATTTTTCGCCGTGGAAGAGTGTGTATCTCAGGTGGATGGCAAATTGGAAAAAATACATGATATGCTAGTAAAAGGGGTGAGAAAAATGGTTGGTAAAAACGAAACGCCTTCAGTAGGAATAGTTAATCAGTGAAAACAACTCAAACCAGGGCTGGCAAGAAAATAAAGGGTAGGAAACGTCATGTTGTTGTAGATACAGTAGGGCTAGCAGATGTTCATAGTGCAAGCGTTCAAGATCGTGATGGTATCTTTTGTTCAAGCTAAATGCAAATGTACGTAAGTTTTTTGCTGATCAGGGATATATAGGCAAATTGCAAAATCACTGTTTATTGGGAAATGTTCAAAAAAGCATAAGCGTCAAGTTAAGAGAATACGCCCAATTAGCAACCATTTAAGGTTTATTTGTTATATTTATTTTTTAAGAAATCTTGATCTAAAAAGATAATTTTTTTTAAAGAGTCTATAAATTACTAATTTTATCGTTTTATGTCTAAAATAATTTTTACCGCTTCTCTTCTTTCTTATGCCACTTTTCCTTAACTTGACGCCTATGGTTTATTAACACTCCCATCAAAAGCTGATCTTCATTTATTTTTAGTTGCCAAGTAATTATTGTTGATGTCGAGTTCTGTTAATAATTGATTCAAAGGTAGCTGTGTACCGCAAATCTCAAGTACCATTCCTTGCTGAATAGCCTGCTCAATGTCGAATATTAGTATATCGGTATTTAATGAATCATCATGCAAGATAATAGACCTCTTGCATAACTCATATGGACAACTCCAAATTGTAAATTCCGGAAATAAGATTGAACCTCAGACTGAAGCGTTTCCTTCGATTTCTATATCTATCCACTATAATTTTGAATCTTTTGAGCAATTCTATCACATTTTCAACTACTGCTCTCTTAGCTTTTGATTTTCTTTCTTTTGCTCTTTTGTTAAGAGGTTCTTTTTCGTTTTCCTGTATGGCAATTCAACGTTTTCATGAATTTTTTGCAAACCTCTGTACCCTGTATCTGCTAGCACCTTCATTTCTGGTAAATACGCACTTTTGACTCTTTAAAAATCCAAAAATCACACACCCTGCCGTTTGAAAATGACGTACATATCACTCTCTTGCTCTCTTTTTCTATCACTACTTATGTCTTTTTATATGCTGTACTTTCGCTAATTCCATAGCTTTATGAAAATATGTACGATATTCTCTCAGTGCCATAAATAGTATACCCTCTTCACTCAACTCTACCTCCTTTAACCTTTTTTTCCTTCCCGTAAAATCTCTACCATTTTATTAAATATTACCTTTTTTACTCCTGTTAACCTGCGAAATTTTTCATCATCCAACTCTTCTACTATTTTCACCTTTTCCCTTACTCAAAACCCATCATTGTACACTCTTCTTAGCTTTGTTCTAGTTTCAAAGAGGTTTAATGAGATCTGATGATTGTTCCATCAATTATGGAGATTTCCAAATCTGGATCTTGTTGTGCATACTTAAGTAATTTTACCAAAATTCCCTTTTCGCACCACTTTTTAAACCTCCTATGTATACTCCTGTAATTACCGTAAATTCTTGGTCATTGGCAGCCATTTTGCCACACTGCTTCCATAAATATTCTTAACTTCTCCTCATTTTTACTGTGTATTCCTTTTGTGCTCTTTAAAAATGCAAAAATTTGCTTCCAAATTTCCTTTTTTATGTGATATTTCATGCGGTAACTTCTCTATATTTATGATCATTAGGTTAAATTACCGCTTTTTTATACTTCCTGCCCTCAATTAATTTGACCTGCTAACATTTTGTTCACAGAGCCTAGATGTTTTCTACTATTTTATCGCGAGCGATTATTTTTTCTTCACTCGTATCCATATTTTTAATTTTTAAAGTTTTACTGCTTAGCTCTTCATCACCAAAGATTAATGCAGCTTTTGCATTTGCTTGATTTGCTTTTTTCATGCGGGTTTTAAGCGTTCCGCTATATTCGTGAACTACATATAAACCATTTTTGCGCAATTCATTTACAAGTATTAGAGCATGTTCTTCAGCTTCTCTACCGATTGGAATTAGGTAAATGGGTCTCTCTTCTTTTGCAACATAGTTGATTAACTCCATTATGCGTTCAATACCTCCTGCAAATCCTATCGCTGGAGTGTGTTTTCCACCTACTGAAGATACTAGATTATCGTATCTTCCACCGGCAAAAACTGCCCCTTGTGCACCTAAATCTTCTGTGACAAATTCAAATACTGTGTGACAATAATAGTCTAGACCTCGAACTAATTTGCTATTTACAGTGTAAGGTATGCCAAGAGCTTGCAGTCCATTTAACACCTGGTCAAAGAAATATGAAGATTCTTTTGTATAGTGATCACTGATTTTAGGCGCATCAGAAATTATTAATCTATCTTTCTCATCCTTAGAATCCAGTATTCTGAGTGGATTTTTGATCAACCTATTTTTGCTATCTTCTGATAGATCGTTTTGATACTTTCTAAAGTATGATATCAAAGCTTCTCTGTATTTGGTTATTGTTTCACCATCGCCCAAAGAATTAATTTCTAGTTTTACATTCCTATTAATGCCAAATTCAGTTAGTAAGTGCTGAGCAAGTGATATCAATTCAATATCAACTTTTGGATCTTCTATGCCAAAAACTTCAAAATTTATCTGATGAAATTGCCTTTGTCGTCCCTTTTGTGGTCTTTCGTAACGAAATGCAGGTCCTGTTGAGAATAATTTTATCGGTGTTTGCAGTTTTTTTTCAATGAGCAGTCTGACAATCGCTGCAGTAAATTCAGGACGCAGAGTTATGCTCTTTCCTCCTTTATCATTAAAGGTGTACATCTCTTTATTGATGATATCTGAGCTATCACCTAAAGTCTTTGTGAAAACTTCTGTGTATTCAAATATCGGAGTTTGAGCAGGCAAAAAGCCGTATAAACTTGAGATTCGATTTGCTATTTGCTCTATGTGTTTAAACTTGTACCATTCATCAAACAGGAGATCTTTTGTTCCTCTAACCGTTTGATTAGTCATAGTGTGGTCTCTATACCTGCAACCTCTGGTATGTGGTAGCTCAGCATATTCTGCACTCCTTGCTTGAGGGTAATTGCAGCACTTGGGCATCCAGAGCAAGCTCCTTGTAGCTCAACATAAACTATCCCGTCTTTATAGCCACGAAATTTGATATCGCCACCGTCTTGAGCAACTGCAGGTTTGATATAACTTTCCATCAATTCTTTTATTCTATTTACAATTTCTATATCATTCTCATCGAAAAATTCTTCATCTGGCAAGTTGTTGTCATTCACTCCTTCTTTATCTAGTGCTTTTCCACCTGAAGTAAAGTGATCCATAATTGTAGTTAAAACTTCTACTTTTAATGTATCCCAATTAATTCCACCCAATTTTGTTACTGAAATAAAATCATGACCAAAAAACACTCTTACCACATGTTCTATTTGAAAAAGATTTGCTGCTAACTTGGAGTTTTTTATTTCATCTGCATTTGAAAAATCGGCTGTTTCTCCTTCGCTTAAAATTTCAAACCCAGGAAGAAATTTTAGTGTGTTTGGGTTTGGTGTTTCTTCAATCTGGATAAACATGTTATTTACCACAATAATTATAATTGTTACTATTTAATCATAAAATGATAAAAAAATATACATGTCATTCATCTTTTTCCTTTTTTTGATATTCGCAATAATCACTTTTGTCCTGCCTAGCGTTGTTGTATTTTTTCTCTTTCTGGCGAAGAGAAATAACATAAGTTTTATGATGAACTCTATATTAAGTAAGTTTTTAAACGAATTTAATAGTGGTACAAGTTACAACAAAAATTATACTGGTGATAACATGTCTAAAGACGAAGCATTAAAAATACTGGGGCTAAATCCTGAAGCAAGCCAGAATGAAATCAATAAAGCATACCAAAATTTAATGAAGCTAGTCCATCCAGACAAAGGAGGCTCAGAATATTTTGCACAAAAGTTAAACGCAGCACGTGATAAGTTGCTGAAATAACAATTTCTTACATTGTAAAAACCTCTTTAATTTTCCATATAGATTTTGCTAGCACACATTCAATTTATATGGTATAAGGGCTAAAAATATTAGTCTTTAGGAGGGTTTATGCTCACAAGTACAGAATTTAAGAAATTGGAAGATGATCTACGTTCTGCAGTGAAGGAAGAGAATTTTCAGAAAGTTAAAGAATGTGTTAAAAAAGCAAAAGAGGCTGAAACTGCTACTCTCAATTCCAACGTTATTATTAACTCTAAAGATGTGAATGGTAACTCACCTTTATCGATTGCTGTTAGTAAACAAGATTTAGAAATGATGAATTTTTTAATTGAGAATGGTGCAGATGTTAATATTGAGGATTATTTTCGTATGCCACCTATATACTATGCTGTTACGAAGGGCACTACAGAAATGATAGAGCTTCTAATCGATAAAAAGGCTAGGATTAGTGGCTACTTTTCATACGCTCGTAAAGAACGTACTCTTGTAGGTTGGGCTATAGATGAAAATAGTCCGGAGAAAGTGGAAGTCTTACTTAAGCGTGGTGCTAGCCCAAATGGTAAATTTGATCTTTACGATCACTCACAAGATTCATGTCTACATGCTGCTGTTAAAAAAAATTACTTAAGGATAGTTGAGCTTCTTATCATACATCACGCTGATGTTAATGTTCAAAACGAACAGGGACAAACACCTATATACTTGGCTATTAAATCAAAACGCCAAGAAATAATAAAGCTATTATACGATAATGGTGCTGATATTGACAATGTTAAGGACATAAGAAACGATACACCATTAGATTATGTTAAGTCATTTTATCCTGGTAAAACGATAAAAGAAATTGCTGCAGAGGCAGAAAGTGCCAATTTAAACCCAGAAGATACTACTCTTGCACCAAGTAGTGCAGTAAAACCTTCCTCTTTTATTAATAGTATATTTAGTGGGATAACTACCACCATCAGTTGCTTATTCAGCAGTGCTCCTGCTTTACCTCCTGCACAGCAAGCTGTTGCCCATTCGGCTGAAAGCCCAATTGGTTTTTCGCAAGTTGATTTTAATGGAACAGTTCTGCTAGCTGATGTGGTAATCAGAAAGTTTATCGGGAGGAAATATTCAACACCATTGGATGATTCGCTTTTGACATTGGAGCAAATTAGAGAAAGAAAGGTTAGTGCTATAGAAAGGAATATCAAGATGGCAATTAGTGAGTTTGAAGAACTTGATCAATGTCCTAGGAGTTCACTAAGTAACACAACAATATCTAAAGGTGTATGTCATCAAAAATCCCTCTAAATCAGTTAAAATAAGCACTCAAATTTGAGTGCTTATTTTTCTATCCCTTATTTCCTCTTCTCAAACACATTGCTTCTTATCAAGAGCCAAAAAATTCGAATAAGGAAGCTCGGAATGCTTTGCACAAAAGTTACATGATAGGTTGCTGAAGACCTAATTTTTAACCATTGAAAATTTTTCTCTGTAAATTTTTACTTGTGCACACTAAATTGTGTGATATAAAGCTGGAAACATTGTTCTTCAAGAGGTATTTAATGGAAAGACAAGAAATAATTGAGAGCCTGAGAAAAAAATTACTTGCTGCTATAAGCATGGGTGATTTTCAGAAAGTTAAAGAATATATTGAAGAGGCAGATCATAGACACATAAAAAATGAGATTTTGAATGATGAAAAATATAGTATGAATCCTATGCATTCTGCTACTTACATAGGTAACTTAAAGGTATTGCAGTTTTTGTGTGACAGTGGTGCTGATGTTAATACTACTATTAGCAGTCGATATTTGAGCACTCCCTTACACATTGCTGCTATTGATGGCAAACTAGAAATAGCACAATTTTTACTTGATTGTGGTGCTAACATCAATGCTACAAATTATAAAGGCTTTACACCTTTGCACTTAGCATCTTTCTATTGTCGCCCAGATATAGTAAAACTTCTGCTCTTCAACAATGCTGATACTAGTATTAAAGATATGAATAGCAAAACAGCCTTGGATGTTGTTGGAGGTTATAGAAGAGATAGATGTAATAGCAATAGTAAAATTCAAGAGATAGAATCTGTATTGAGTAGTGCAGCGAATCTTTCACTATTCCCTACCAAAGCAATTAAGATAGAATTGGAAACTAATAATACCACAGACTTGGCAAGTAGCACAGTGAATTCTTCCTTCACTCTTACCAGAGAAAATTTTAAAGAAGCTAGCAGCACTACAAGCAGCGCAGTAAAATCTTCTTCTTCTATTAATAGTATATTTAGTTGGGTGAGAGCTTTAACTACCGCCACACTCAATGGCTTATTCAGCAGTTCTCCTGCTTTACTCCCTGCACAGCAGGCTGTTGCTAGAAAGATTGATTTTAATGGAACAGCCCTACTAGCTGATGTAGTGGTCAGAAAGTTCACAAGAGAAAAATATTCAATGCCATTGGATGACTCATTTTTGACGATAGAACAGATTAAAGAAAGAAAACTTAATTCTCTAGAAAGAAACATCGAGACGGCACTTAGTAAGTGTGAAAAACTTTATCAGTGTCCTGGAAGTTCACTAAGCAACTCAACAACATCTAAAGGTATATATCAAAAGTCCCTTTAAAATAAGCACTCAAACTTGAGTGCTTATTTTCGTGAAATCTATTCTTTAAATTTAAACTTTTTATTGTGCGTTGTAGGTAAGTTGTTACAATAAAATGAGTTAAGGCGAAAAAACTTTAAGTTATGGAAGATGATAGCAAAAAAGAAATAATAGAAGAAAAAGGTATATTAGGTTGGATAGAGTATAGGCTTCCTATATTTTCTTTTCTAAAACACACTGCTTCTTATCAAGTACCAAAAAATTTAAATTATGCTTGGAACTTTGGTTCTTTAGCTGGTATAGCACTAATTTTGCAGATAATAACAGGTATATTTCTTGCTATGCATTATACTCCGCATGTTGATTATGCGTTTAACAGCGTGGAGCGTATAATGCGTGACGTAAATTACGGATGGTTGATACGCTACACTCATGCTGTTGGAGCTTCGCTTTTTTTTATGGTTGTATACGTCCATATAATGCGTGGATTGTATTATGGATCTTATAAGAGGCCACGAGAGATGGTGTGGTTTATTGGCATATTTATATTTTTTGCAATGATGGCAACTGCCTTTATGGGGTATGTTCTTCCCTGGGGGCAAATGAGTTTTTGGGGTGCAACAGTCATAACCAACTTATTTTCAGCCATACCCCTGGTTGGCAATGAAATAGTTACATGGTTATGGGGCGGTTTTTCTGTTGATAACCCAACACTTAATCGTTTTTTTGCACTGCATTATCTTCTGCCTTTCATTATTATTGCTTTAGCTATGTTGCATGTTATTGCTCTACACAGATTTGGTTCTAGTAACCCAAGTGGAATAGAAGTCAGGTCAGATAAGGATACCATTCCATTTTATCCTTATTATATAGCAAAGGATTGCATAACTTTTGGCTTATTTTTTATAATTTTGTTTGCATTTGTTTTTTATGCCCCTAATTATCTTGGGCATCCTGATAATTATATAGAAGCTGATCCTATGGTAACTCCAGTACATATAGTGCCAGAGTGGTATTTCTTACCTTTTTATGCGATGCTGCGTTCAATTCCAAATAAACTTATTGGTGTACTTACCATGTTTGGGTCTATTTTAGTGTGGTTTCTTTTGCCTTGGCTTGATCAATCAAAGGTTAAAAGTGGTGCTTATCGTCCACTGTTTAAGAAATTTTTTTGGGTTTTTGCAGTAAATTTTGCATTTCTTGCTTGGCTTGGCGGTCAGGAAGTCAAAGAGCCTTACATCACTTTAAGTAGGCTTTCAACTCTTTATTACTTTTCATACTTTGTGATAATTTTACCTTTACTTAGTAAGTATGAGAAACCAAAAGAACCATCAAAAACCATAAGTGATTCTGTGCCGGAGATGAAGTAATGTCAACTCAAAGCAAATTCCTTACAAAATTCTCTGTCATCCCAGCTTCACAACTTTATGAACATTGTACACGACACACAGCGTCATTTCGCTATCTTCTGTTGTCATCCCAGTGCTTGACACTGGGATCCAGATATAAAAATACTTATAAATCATGCAATGAACAACAAATTCTGGGAGTGCACGATAACCATAATGTCAGTGATGAAATAAACTGGATTCCAGTGTCAGCTACTTACATGACATCAATTCGAAATTTACTAAAACAGTGGTTACGCATGGGATCTAATGTATTTGCAGTCTTTTGCATGTTATTCCTGTCTAGTTTTATATCTGCAGAAGAATTCACACCATCACCAAATAAGAAGATGGATTGGAGTTTTAATGGGATTACCGGATCTTTCGATAGAGAGTCAGTTCAGCGTGGCTATAAGGTATACAAGGAAGTCTGTGCTGCTTGCCATTCAATGAATAGAATAGCGTTCCGTAACTTGCAAGATGTTGGTTTTTCTGAAGAGGATGTAAAACAAATCGCAGCCTCTTATCAAGTGAAAGATGGGCCAAATGATATGGGTGAAATGTTTGATAGGCCGGGAGTATCTTCGGACTATTTTATTGCACCTTTTGACACGAAAGAAGCAGCTGCAGCAAGCAACAATGGCGCAATTCCACCGGACTTATCATTAATTGTCAAAGCAAGACATGATGGTGCAAATTATGTCTATTCACTACTAATTGGTTATCAAAACGGTGAACATGATGAGAACGGTTTATATTTTAATCCATATTTTTCAACAGGTAGGTTAGCTATGGCACCACCGCTTTCTGAAGGAATGGTAGAATATGATGGTGCAAGGCAAGCTACAGTTGAAAATATGGCATATGATGTGGTAAATTTTTTACAATGGGCAGCGGAGCCAGAGCTGGAACGCCGACATAAACTTGGGTTAAAAATAGTGACATACTTTATAATTTTGACGGTGTTTTTTGTATTAACTAACAACAGGATTTGGAGCAAGCTCTATAAAAAGAAAAAATAGAGTTTTTTTATGTTCATTCTTTTATACCTTATTTACACTAGCAAATGTATTATATAATAATAAATACATTATGAAAATATAAAGGTATGGAATTTCAAATAGTTACACATTTTCAGCCAGCTGGAGATCAACCACAGGCAATAGATAGCTTAGTTGAAGGGCTAAATAACAACAAAAGAGATCAGGTTTTGCTTGGAGTTACCGGCTCTGGAAAAACTTTCACTATGGCAAATGTTATTGCAAGAACAAACAGGCCTGCGTTAATTATGGCGCATAATAAAACTTTAGCGGCGCAGCTTTACGAGGAGATGAGAGGATTTTTTCCCCACAATGCTGTTGGATACTTCATTTCTTATTATGATTATTATCAGCCTGAAGCTTATTCGCCACAAACTGACACTTATATTGAAAAAGACTCTTTAATAAATGAAAGAATTGATATGCTACGTTACTCCGCTGTCTGTTCGCTTTTGGAGCGCAGGGACACAATTGTAGTTGCCAGTGTTTCCTGTATATACGGTCTTGGTTCGCCTGAAAGTTACCTCAATATGACTATATCCCTTAATATTGGAGATAAAGTGCGTGTTAATGATTTCCTGAGTAATTTAGCTGATCTTCAATACAAGCGCTCTGATGTTAGATTTGAGCGAGGATATTTCAGAGTGCGTGGCGACATTATCGATATCTTTCCTACCTATTATGAAAATAAAGCTTGGCGTCTATCATTGTTTGGTGATGAAATAGAAGAAATTTTTGAAATCGATGCCATGACTGGCAATATTATCAGACGCATAGATAAAATCACCATTTTTCCAAACAGCTATCACATTACATCACGTGAAACTCTATTGCAAGCAGTTCAGCTGATCAAAAAAGAACTTCATGAACGCTTGGATTATTACTATTCACAGAACAAAATTGTTGAAGCAAAGCGCCTTGAGCAGCGTACTAATTTTGATATTGAAATGATGATGGCAACGGGAGTGTGTAAAGGTATTGAAAATTATTCTCGTTATCTTTATGAAATGAAAGCAGGGGATCCACCGCCTACGTTGTTTGAGTATTTACCTAAAAATGTAATTTTATTTGTTGATGAAAGCCATGTAACCGTTCCCCAGATAGGTGCAATGTATAGTGGCAATGAAGCACGTAAAAAGAAATTGATTGATTATGGTTTTAGGCTCCCTTCTGCTTCTGATAACCGTCCATTAAAATTTGAAGAGTGGGAGGCAATACGGCCCCAAACTATTTACGTTTCGGCTACTCCTGGAAAATACGAATTAGAAAAGACTAATCATGCATTCATAGAGCAAGTTATCCGCCCAACAGGACTCACAGATCCCATCTGTACCATAAAACCAACAGAGAATCAGGTTGATGACGTAATTCACGAGGCGCAAGTAACAATAAAAAAGGGATTTTGTATTCTAATTACCACATTGACAAAAAAAATGGCTGAAAAGCTAGCTGAGCATATGAGTGAGCTCAGTATGAAAGTAAATTATCTGCATTCAGATATTGGTGCACTGGAAAGAATTGATATTATATGTAAATTAAGATCGAAAGAAATCGATGTTCTAATTGGTGTTAACTTACTGCGGGAAGGTCTTGATATTCCCGAGTGTGGGTTAGTTGCAATTTTGGATGCTGACAAAGAAGGATTTTTACGATCGGAGACTTCACTCATTCAAACGATAGGCCGTGCTGCACGCAACGTTGAAGGCAGAGTAATTTTATACGCAGATAAAATGACTAATTCTATGGATCGCGCACTGAAAGAAACTGAAAGGAGAAGAAAGAAACAGACAGAGTATAATACACTGCATAATATTGTACCAAAAACTATAATAAAGCCTATATCAAATACTTTACAGGAAAAAGTGGTAGTTGAGAATTTTAATAAGGATGATCTAAACAGTTTGAAAAAGCAAATGTTGAAGCATGCTGAAAATTTAGAGTTTGAAGAGGCGGCAAAAATAAAAGGTATTATTGAAAGATTTAATAATAGACCCATTGAATAACTGGAAAAAAGATGAATAATTAATAGCTAAACTGACTTTGATTTACCAACAATTTGAAAAAACATCATCCGAGTGGCAGAAAAAAGGTATCTGTTCAGGTGCATGACTAATAAATATTGAAATCAGTGCTTCCTTTCTTGTCATCTAAGTAACCTCTGTAGTGTCGTTCCTGTAGCCCCTTCGATGTCATCCCAGTGCCCTCTTTCCTGTCATCCGAGTAGCTGACACTGAGATCCAGAAGGCTGACCAGGTAATAAGAACTAGTCACGCGCTGGCTCTCTAAAATTACTTTAGCTATAAATATTAAGAAATTTACTAAATAAAAAAAGACAAAAGAACCCCCGTATAGCGAGTTTTGACCCTATAATAATTTAAATTGGCGTTGTAATAATGTGCTAACGCTTATTTAAAGCGCGTTTTGGCTGAATGTAGAAAAAATAAAAAAGACATGCAGCCGCTATAATTTTATGTAATTTGCCAATAAATATCTGAGTTTTTTTACTGAATTTTGTCATTGAGCCCAAAAACAAGGATAAATAC